>NZ_DEPM01000091.1:31860-37269 GCF_002358775.1 Martelella sp. UBA3392 | reverse complement strand
ACCCCTCTCTGCCCCTGTCGGGGCATCTCTCCCTCAAGGGGGGAGATTGTTTGGTGGTTGACGAGATTCTTCCCCAAAAACAAAACGGCCCGCATTGCTGCGAGCCGTTTGTCACACGCAGGCGCGGCAGGTCAGATGCCGCTGCCCTTGTTCTCGCGCTCCCTGGCGCGGTCGTCCATCAGTTCGTACCACATGGCGTTCAGCACCGCGAAGAGCGCTGCGAGCGGCAGACCGAGGATCCAGGCGAAGTACCACATAGAATTCTCCTTTCGTGAAAGGGGGGCGGGCCCTCAGGCCCGCCGGCTTTTCTCAGTAGGCGTGCTTGTCCGAGTTGGTGACGTCCGCGTCGGTCACCTTGCCCCACATGATGTGGTAGACCCACGAGGTGTAGGCGAGGATCAGCGGCACGAAGATCAGCGCGCAGACCAGCATGATGAACAGCGTCAGGTGGCTCGACGATGAATCCCATGCCGTCAGGCTGGCGCCGGGCTGTTCCGACGACGGCAGGATGAACGGGAACATCGCAACGCCGGGGGTCGCGACCACGCCGAAGACCGAAGCCGACGAAGACAGCATGGCAAGCGCCGGCCGGTTGCCGCGGAGCCCGATGAACGCGCCGATCGCGCCGAGGAAGCCGAGCGCGGGCGCCAGCATCATCCACGGATAACGGCCGTAATTGACGAACCATGCGCCCTGCGAGCGGGCAACATCGTTCATCAGCGGGTTCGACGGGCCGGCCGCATCGACGGCGCCGGTGAAGGCGTAGCCGTCAATGCCGTAATAGAGCCAGACGCCGGCGAGCGCGAACAGCACGATCAGGGCAACCGCCGAGATCGACCCGAAGCCGCGGGCGCGGTCGTTGACCGGGCCTTCGGTCTTGGTCGTCAGGTAAGCCGCGCCGTGCATGACCAGCATGGCGACGCAAACCAGACCGGTCAGCAGCGCGTAGGGGTTCAGCAGGCCAAAGAACGAGCCGTCATAGAAGATGCGAAGGTCGTTATCGAGCCGGAAGGGAACGCCCTGCAGCACGTTGCCGAGCGCCACGCCGAAGATCAGCGTCGGCACGAAGCCGCCGATGAACAGCAGCCAGTCCCAGGTATTGCGCCAGGTGGCGCTTTCGCGCTTGGAGCGGTACTTGAAGCCGACCGGGCGCAGGATGAGCGCGAACAGGATCGCAAACATCGCCAGATAGAAGCCCGAGAACGATACGGCGTAGATGGCCGGCCACGCCGCGAAGATCGCGCCGCCGCCGAGGATGAGCCACACCTGGTTGCCTTCCCAGACCGGGCCGACCGTGTTGACCACGACGCGGCGTTCGGTGTCGTTCTTGGCGACGAAGGGAAGCAGGGTGGCGGTTCCGAGATCGAAACCGTCCATCACGGCGAAGCCGATCAGCAGAACGCCGAGCAGCAACCACCAGATGACGCGGAGGACTTCGTAAGAGATAAGATCGTGTAGTACCATGATGTTTTACTCCGCAGGTGCCATGGTGCCCTGAACCCGGCGAGCGCCGAGAACCGGCATGTCGGGTCCGTTGTCCGGCTGCGGTCCCTTGCGGATCGCGGCGAGCATCAGGCCCATTTCGACGATGAACAGCACCGTATAGATTCCGACAAAGCCGATGATCGTGAGCAGCACCGTACTCGCGCCGAGGCTCGAGACTGCGAGCGCCGTCGGCAGGATGCCCTCGATGATCCATGGTTGGCGGCCGAGTTCCGCGACGATCCAGCCGCATTCGGCGGCAATCCACGGCAGCGGAATGATCCAGACCGCGAGGTGCAGCAGCCAGCGATGGCTGTCCAGCCTGCGACGGGTCGACAGGTAGAAGAACACACCCATGACGGCAATGAACAGGAAGCCGGCGCCGACCATGATGCGGAACGACCAGAACAGCGGACCGACCGGGGGAACCAGGCTGTTTGCGGCCTGTTCGATCTGGGCGGGCGTTGCGTCTGCCGGATCATCCACGAACGGCTTCAGGAGATAGGCGTAACCGAGGTCGTTGCCGTATTCCTCCATGAGAGCCTGGTCGGCCGGGTCCGGCGTGCCGGTGCCCATATTCGCGCGCATGTTCTGCAACGCGGTATAGGCCTGGATGCCGTTTTCGATCTTGGTCTTGCCGTTTTCGACCAGCTCGTTGATGCCCTCGATCGGGGTATCGAGCGAGCGGGTGCCGATCAGGCCCATGACCCACGGGATCTTCACCGCATAATGGGTCTCGCGGTTTTCGGTATCGGGAATGCCGAACAGCGTGAACGAGGCAGGCGCCGGTTCCGTTTCCCACATGGATTCGATCGCGGCGAGCTTCATCTTCTGGTGTTCGGTCGTCAGATACCCGCTTTCGTCACCCAGCACGACCACCGAAAGGGCGGCAGCAAGGCCGAAGGAACAGGCAACCGTCATCGAACGCTTGGCAAGCTCCACATGGCGGCCCTTCAGCACATACCATGCGCCGACGCCGAGCACGAAGACCGAGGCCGTGACATAGCCGGCCGAAACCGTATGCACGAACTTCGCCTGCGCGACCGGGTTGGTCAGAACCTCGAAGAAGTTGGTGACCTCCATGCGCATCGTGACCGGATTGAAAGCCGAGCCGACCGGGTTCTGCATCCAGCCATTGGCGATCAGGATCCACAGCGCCGAAAGGTTCGAGCCGATGGCGACGCACCAGGTGATGATCAGGTGCGCTACCCGCGACATGCGGTCCCAGCCGAAGAAGAACAGGCCTACGAAGGTGGCTTCCAGGAAGAAGGCCATCAGCCCCTCGATCGCCAGAGGCGCGCCGAAGATGTCGCCGACATAGTGGCTGTAATAGCTCCAGTTCATGCCGAACTGGAATTCCATCACGATGCCGGTGGAAACGCCGATGGCGAAGTTGATACCGAACAGCGTCCCCCAGAATTTGGTCATTTGCCGCCATATCTTGCGGCCGGTCATGACGTAGGTCGTTTCCATGATCGCGATGATCATGGAAAGGCCCAGCGTCAACGGCACAAACAGAAAGTGATAGAGCGCCGTCATAGCGAATTGCAGGCGCGATAGCGCCACGATGTCCAGTTCCATTGCGTCTCTCCCGCGTTCAAACCGGGTCTCAGTTTCATCGGCCGCCGTTTGAACGGCAGGCCGCATTATTATTGGAGGCCGGGTTTCAGTCCGGTCTCAGTGCGGCAAGCGCTCCGGCAAAGCCGGGCTCGCCTCTTCTGTAGGCGGAAACGATCCGCCCCGAATTGATCATGATCAGTCGATCGGCAATTTCTGCCTCCCGACGGATATGGGTCGCGATCAGCAAACTACGGTGTTTTCCGGCGCGCGCTTTGATCTTTGTCATGACGTCGCGCGCTGTCTTGCCATCGAGACCCTCGCTCGGCTCGTCGAGCAGCCATACCGGCGTATCGCGCAGCACCAGCCGGGCGAGCGCCAGCCGCCGGGCCTGTCCGCCCGAAAGCCCGAGGCCCTGTTCGCCGAGCTCGGTATCGAGACCGTGGGGCAGGCCGCGCACGGTGTCGCCGAGGCCGGCGGCGTCGAGCGCCTCCATCAGCCGTTCATCGCCGGCGGCGGGGAAGGCGAGCTTCAGGTTGGCGCGCAGCGTATCCTGGAACAGCTCTGTGCGCTGGGTCAACAGCGTGGCCGGCAGGGCGGCGATGGTGCCGGCGTCCGGCGCGACTTCGCCGGCGATCAGCGCCATGATCGAGGATTTTCCGGCCCCGCTCGCGCCTATCAGCGCCACCCTTTCGCCTTCCGCGATCGTCAGCGTCAGGCCGGAAATGGCCGCGGCACCGCGTCCGGGATAGCGCAGGCGGACATTGTCGAACGCCACCGCGATGCCGGCATCCGGCGCGGCGTGAACGGCGCTGGCGGCGGGTTCCGCTTCCAGTCGGGGCGAGAGCCTGCGCGCGGCCAGCAGCGTGCGGCCAAGCTCCATCGCGCCGCGCCTGAGCGCCGCGAACGGTTCCAGTGCTGCAAAGGCGATGAGGAGTGCCAGGGCGGCAAGCGGCGCGGTGATCTGCCCGGCCTCGGCGAGGGCAGCGCCGGAAAGCAGCACGCCGGCGAGAATCAGGGCGGTGACCATATCGAAGCCGAAACCGGTATTGCTGTCGATCCGGTTGAGCGCCAGATCGGCGGCATATTCCCTGCTGTCGGCGTTTTCCACCCTTCCGCGCTGGGCATCGAGCCGGCCGGCAAGGGCCAGTTCGCTCTGGCCGGCAACCATGTCCACGGCGCGGGCGCGCAGCGCCTCCTGGGCATGCGCCCGGCGGCGGGCGGGCTTTTCGGCCGCGCGCGCGGCCAGCGCCGGCAGGGCAAGGCCCGGCAGCACGATCGCCGCGCCGACGGCCAGCGCCAGCGGCCACGACAGAATGCCGAGCGCGATGATGGCGGCGAGCCCGGCGATGACCGCGACAGCGCCCGGCACCAGCACCCTCAGATAAAGCGAATCGAGCGCGTCGACATCGGCCGTCAGCCGGAACAGCAGGCGCGCGGGGCGGAGCGCCAGCGCGCGGGCAGCACCCGGCGCCGCAAAGCCCCGGAACAGTTTGACGCGCAGGCCCGCCAGCACCCGCAGCGTCGCATCATGGGTCTGCAGCCGTTCGAAATAGCGCCCGGCGGTGCGCGAAAGGGCGAGAAAGCGGATCGCGGCCGACGGTGCGAAGACATCAAAGGCAAGCGCCGTCGCCATGCTCAGCCCTGCGATCGCGGTGGCGGTCACGAACCAGCCGGAGACGCCCAGCAGCGCAATGCCGGCGAGCACGGTAAAGGCGGAAAGCGCCGCACCCGCGACAAGCCCGCCGCGCCGCTCGCGCCAGAACAGGCGGATGATCGGGCCAAGGGCCGCAAAGCCTCGTGTTTTCATAGCCCGTTCTCCCTGAAGCTCTCGGCCCTGAAATCCTCTGCAAGGTGCACGACGCGGTCCATCCGCGCGGCCAGTACCGGATCGTGGGTCGCGACGATCAGCGTGCGGCCGGCGGCTAGCGTCAGCAGCGCTTCGGTGATTTCGGCGGCGGTGTGGTGATCGAGATGGGCGGTTGGCTCGTCGGCGAGGATGAGGCCTGCGCCCCGGGTCGCGGCGGCGCGCGCCAGCGTCAGACGGAGGCCCTCGCCACCGGAAAGCCCGGCGCCGTTTTCGCCGATCATGGCGTTGCCATGGGCCTCGGCGACGGTGTCGAGCGCGGATAGCTTCAGCGCTGCGGCGATATCGTCGCGGCTGATATCCTCGCGGCTGAGGCGGATATTTGAGGCGATCGAACCGGCGAAGAGATGCGGGTCCTGGCCGATCCAGGCGATCTTTCTGCGCAGCCTGTCGGCGGTGTCGTCGGCAAGCGTCAGGTCATCGATGACGATGCGGCCGTGGCGGGCCTCGGCCAGCCCTGCGATGAGCGCAAGCAGCGTCGACTTGCCGCTGCCCGAGGGGCC
>NZ_DEPM01000091.1:13029-31470 GCF_002358775.1 Martelella sp. UBA3392 | reverse complement strand
CCCTGATGGACGAAGCCGAGATCGCGCAGTTCCACGCTTGCCGGGCGGGCCGATGCCGGGGCTGCATCGGCTGTCGCGCCGCCGACCATGGAAAGCCCGTCCTCGGCAAGGCTGTCGAGCGCGGAAAGCGCGGCCTCGCCGGCCGCGCGGTCGTGCCAGACGGACGACAGCATTCTGAGAGGATCGAAGAAGGCCGGCGCCAGCAGCAATATGAACAGGCCTTCCGACAGCGTCAGCTTGCCGCCCCAGGCGCCGAAGCCGATCTGGCCCAGAAGATGAAAGCCGATATAGGCCGCGGCCATCGCAACGCCGAGCGCGGAAAACAGCTCGAGCACAGCGGATGTCAGGAAGGCGATTTTCAGCACCGCCATGGTGCGCCGCCGCAGGTTTTCGGCGCGATACCTCAGGCGGCGCGAGACCTGCTCAACGGCATCGAAGGAGCGGATGGTCTGCAGCCCGCGCAACCGGTCGAGCAGGAAGGCGTTGAGCGTTCCCATGTCGGCAAGGTGCTTTTCGCTCGCCGATTGCGCGCTCCAGCCGATCAGCGCCATGAAGACGGGGATCAGGGGCGCTGCGATCAAAAGCACCAGCGCCGCGATCCAGGAATAGGGAAATACCACCGCCAGTATGGCGAGCGGCACCACGCTCGCCTTGAAGCGCGCGGTCTGGAAGCGGGCAAGATAGGGCACGATATGTTCGGCCTGCTCTGCAAGAATGCTGGCGGCTTCGCCCGAGGCGGCCCGACCGGTATCGAGCGGCGAACGTCGCGTGAGGGCGGCGACCGCGATGGCGCGCTTTCGCGAGAGGATTTTTCGGGCCTCTCGATAGGCCATGCGGTTGCCTGCCCGCTCCAGGAGAGCCTTGGCAAGGCCGAGCGCCAGCACGGCGGCAGCCAGCGGCCAGATCTCGGCAACGCCATTGCCCGCCGCCACCCGTCCGATGCCATAGGCAAGGCAGGCGGCTTGCGGCAGCCACATCAGTTCGGCAAGGGTGGAGAGCCAGGCGGCAAGCTTCAGCGCGCGGGTTTTCGGCGCGCGCGATTTCTGTCGGGCCGCCTCCGGCGCCGCGCCTCGCGGTGACGCGGCGCGGCCATTGCCCCGAGCGGCGGTCCGCGCGGGGGCGTCGTCGTCTGCCCTGGGTTTTTCGACAAGCGCGTCCATCATGAAACCTTGCTGTCTTTTGCGCCCTTCCGGCCGAAGCCGGGGAGCCTGTCTGCCGTTTCCAGCAGTTTGGTGACGGCCGAGCCCATGCCCAAAAGCATCAGAAGCCGATCGGTCTCCATCACCTTCACATCATCGTACCAGTCGGAAAGTTTTTCAATCAATGCGTGCATTTCGCCCAGTCTTTCCTGCGCATAGCGCTCTTCGTCGTTCTCCGGTTCGCGCATCAGTACCTCGCGCAGCATGGTCAGCGTCGGGTCGATCTCTCGCTTCTTGCGCTCTTCGGCGAGCGTCCTCAGAATTGCCCAGACATCCTCGGGAGTGGTAAAATAGTCCCGCCGGTCGCCCGGCTTGTGGCGCAGCAGAACTAGCCCCCAGCCCTGCAATTCCTTCAGCCCCATGGCCACGTTCGAGCGCGACATCTTCAGCGCTTCCACCATGTCGTCGGCGCAGAGCGGCTCGCTGGTAGCGTAAAGCAGGGCGTAAATCTGCCCCACCGAACGGTTGATGCCCCAGCGGCTTCCCATTTCCCCGAAATGGGCCACGAAATCCTGCACAATCGGTGACAATGGCATCGATATTCCTGCTATATCTGAATTTTCAGAAATTTCTGAAAATTATGTATACCGATACTTGACGGAAAGCAAGCCGCCGATCTCTTGCTACCGATGTAGCCGAATGGGAGCGGTCTGAAATTGATTTATGTCATGTGGGTGAAGCGGGTGCGTCAGCCGTAAGGCTCGTAGCAATGCGAAGCCCTATACCCTCATCCGGCCTTCGGCCACCTTCTCCCCACGGGGAGAAGGGGACGCCGGTGAGGCTCTGCCTGTCCGAAGGCTTCTGCGGCTGCTGCATGGTTCCCCTCGCCCCGGAGGGGAGAGGGTGGCGCGGATGCGCCGGGTGAGGGGAGACAGCGCCTGCCGCGTGCATTGCGTCTGCGGCTTTGCTCCTCCACCCACCCGCGTCAAAATCACCGAATGGTGGCCGAAAGGGTTTCGGCGAGCGCCTGCTTCGGCTTCAGATTGCAGTAGGCCGGGCGGTCGCGTTCGAAGCGCCAGCCTTCGGAAAGCGGTCCCGCGTCGACACTGTCGAAACCGAACTGATGATAGAGTTCGGCGATCACCGCCTTAGCCTCCGCATCATCGCCGGCCAATGGCAGGGCGAAACGATCGGCAGTATCCTCCGGCCGTCCCGCCACCTCTAGGTCGATCATCCGGATGGCGTTGAAGGCCTTGACGACGCGGGCGCCCGGCAGTTGCGCGGCGACCATTTCGCTGGTGGTGGTCTCGCCCCGGTCGAGCGCTTCGATATGGCCATCGCGCTCGTGATAGTAGTTGATCGCGTCGATCACGATCTTGCCCCTGAAGCCTTCCGGCGGCAGCGCGCCATAGGCCGCCAAGGGGATCGCGAGCACGATCACCTCGCCAAAGGCGATCGCCTCGTCCACCGTCCCGACGGCGCAGCCGAGGGCGCTTCTCATGCTGAAAAGGCTCTGCGGCCCGCGCGAATTGCTGAGCATCACCTCATGGCCGGCCTGAACCGCCTTCTGCGCCACCGAGCGGCCGACAAAGCCCGCGCCGATAATTCCGATCTTCATCACGTTTTCTCCTTGTCACACTGTGATGACCCGGCATAAACCTCCACTATATGAACTTAAATATCGAAATTTCACAGACTCTCCCAACCAAAAGGGGATAATCATGGATCGGCTCACCAGCATGGCCGTCTATGTCAAGGCGGTCGATCTCGGCTCGTTTGCCGCCGCCGCGGATGCGCTCGGCATCTCGCCGCAGATGGTTTCCAAGCACATCGTGTTTCTGGAGGACAGGGTGGGCGCGACGCTTCTTCACCGCACCACCCGCCGCCAGAACATTACGGATATCGGGCGCGCCTTTTACGAGCGCTGCCGGTTGATCCTTTCGGAGGCCGAGGCGGCGGAGGGGCTGGCGTCCGAGATGCACCGGCATCCCAAGGGCCTGCTGAAGGTCAATGCGCCGAAAACCTTCGGCACACTCGCGCTGGCGCCCTTCGTCACCCGGTTTCTCGAAAAATATCCGGACGTGCAGGTCGAGGTCACGCTTGAGGACCGGTTTGTCGATCCGCTGGAGGAGGGCTTCGATGTCACCATCCGGGTTGGCAGAGCGGAAAACGCGGGTCTGGCCGCTGTTCCGCTCGCACCCTATGAACTGGTGGTTTGCGCCGCGCCTGCCTATCTCGACCGCCACGGCGCGCCGGAAACCCCTCAGGACCTGACCCGGCACGAGTGCCTGATTTTCGGCCAGCGCGCAGGGCACACGCCATGCCGCTGGCTGTTCACCGAGGACGGTCGGGAGCGCGAAGTTCAGGTCAGCGGCCGCCTCTACAGCAATGACTGGATGGTGTTGATGCGCGCCGCCGTCGAGGGCCATGGCGTGGCGCTCGGCTCGGATATCATCCTACGGGAGGAGTTGAAGGCCGGCCGCTTGGTTCGCCTTTTGGCCGACTATCGCACCCCGCCGCGCCCCATGCATGCGCTCTATCCGATGCGCGGCAAGCCGAGCGCCAAGATCATGCGGTTCGTGGAGGGGCTGGCCGAGGCGTTTCCGCCCCGGCCCGACGGTTATCCTTCAGCGCGCCAGGCCTCGGGTGTGACGTAAACCTCATCGGCGCGGCCGTAGCCGCCGTCGCGGACCTCCTCGATCAGCACCATGGTGTGGGGCCGCGCGGCCTCGCTGAAATACTCGGTCAGCATGTCGGTGACGCGGTGGATGATGTCTTCCTTCTGCGCGCGGGTGAGTGCTGCTTCGGGGGTCTTGATGTTGACGAATGGCATATCGGTTCTCCTTTTCAGATCATGCCGCCATTGACGCGCAGCACCTGGCCGCTGATGAAACGGGCCTCGTCGCCGACGAGAAAGGCGACGGCTCCGGCGATATCGTCGGGCTCGCCCAGACGGCCGGCCGGAATTGTGCGGGTGATGTTGGCGACCAGTTCCTCGCTCTTGCCGTCGAGAAACAGCTCGGTCGCCACCGGACCGGGGGCGATCGCATTGACGGTGATGCCGCGCGCGGCCAGTTCCTTGGCGGCGATATGGGTCAGGGTCTCGACGGCGGCCTTGGTTGCGGCGTAGACTCCGTAGACGGGGAGTTTGGTGCCGACGACGCTGGTCGAGAAGTTGACGATCCGCCCGCCATCGGCGAGCCGTTTCGCCGCCTCGCGTAGGCCGCGAAACGTGCCGCCGAGATTGACGGCGACCTGGCGTTCAAAATCCTCGTCGGTGACCATCGCGAGCGGTGCGAGCGAGAGCATGCCGCCATTGTTGACGAGAATGTCGGCCTTGCCGAATTCGGCTTCGGTGGCATCGAACAGGGTCTTGATGCCGTCCGCCGCGCCGATATCGGCCCTGACCGCGATCGCCTTGCCGCCCTGCTGCCTGATGGCGGCGACCACGGCCTCGGCGGCCGTCGCGTTCGATGCGTAGTTGACCACGATATTGATGTCGTCGGCGGCGAGGCGCCTGGCGATTTCAGCGCCGATCCCGCGCGAGGCGCCGGTGATGATGGCAGTTCTGGTCATGATACACTCCATGTTCGTTGAACCGCGCCAAAGATATGCTCTGGCCTGAGCGAAACAATCACCGGAAAATTGACAACATAATTCGCCTGTGATGAACAATGCGAATGGACAGATTTGACCGCATGCGTCTTTATGCCCGCGTCGTCGAGCGCGGCAGCTTTTCCGCCGCAGCCCTTGATCTCGGCCTTGCGCGCTCGACCGCCACGGAGGCGATCAAGGGGCTGGAGGCCGATCTCGGCGTAAGGCTTCTCGACCGCACCACCCGTCATGTCGCGGCGACGCTCGACGGCGAGGATTATTACCGACGCTGCGTTGCGATCCTCGCCGATGTCGAGGAGGCCGAGGGCGCGTTCCGGGCCGGCAATCCGGACGGGCTGCTGCGCATCGATGCCCATCCGCATCTGACCCGGAATTTCCTGCTGCCCGGCCTGCCGGAATTTCTGGCGCGCTATCCCGGTCTCAGAATCCATTTCGGGCAGGGTGACCGTTATGTGGACCTGGTGCGCGAGGGCTATGACTGCGTCATCCGAGCCGGCGAACTGGAGGATAGCGGCCTGATCGCCCGCCGGCTCGGTGCGCTCCGCGAGGTCACGGTGGCGAGCCCGACCTATCTTGCGCGCCACGGCGTGCCGCAAACGCCGGACAATCTTGCCGGCCATCTGGCGGTCGGGTTCATCTCGTCGCGCACCGGGGAGGTGATGCCGCTCGAACTGATCGAGAACGGCCGCACCCGTTACGTGACGTTGAAGTCCCGCGTCACTGCCAATGATTCCGGCACGGCCAATGCGCTTGCGCGGGCGGGGTTCGGGCTGGTGCAGGCGCCGCGCTATCATTTCGCCGAGGCGCTGGCGGAAGGTGCCATGGTCGAGGTGCTGCCGGATTTTCCGCCGCCGCCAACGCCGCTGACCGCGCTCTATCCCCAGAACCGCCACACCGCGCCAAGGCTGCGGGTGTTTCTCGAATGGGTACAGACGATTTTCGCCGGCGGCGAGGTCTGACGGGGTCTACCCGTGCTCGCGCAGGAAGGCTTCGAGAAACTCGGCGAGCTTCAGGGCGGCGAAGGTGGGCGTCGGCCCCTCGGCGCGCACCAGCCGCATGTCGCTGGCGATTTCCGCGCCCTTTGCGAACGGGCGCAGCACAAGCGTTCCATCGCGAAGCTCGCGGGCAACCGTCATCGCCGGCAGGATCAGCACCGCCGTGCCGCGCCGGGCAAGCTCCTTCTGGAGTTCCAGCGAGGAGGTGGTGAAGGCGACATCCACCGGCGCAAAACCCGTCGCGCGCTGGCGATCGTCGAAATCGCGGCGGATGCTGAAGGCGCGGTCGGGCATGGCGATGGCGTGGCGGCGGATGGCCTCAAGCGTGATTTCCTTCTCGGCAGCGAGCGGATGATCCGGGGCCATCACCGGATCATGCCGCACGGACAGCGAAAACAGCGTCTCGATCCGCGCATCCGAGGGCGAGAACATCGTCACCGCGATATCGGTCTCGCCGGTGGTCACCGCGTTCAACGCGATTTCGGCTGACGTGACTGTGACGGCAATCGAGATTTTCGGATAGAGCGCGTAGAATTCGGCCAGCGCCGGGGCGAGGATGGCGTTGATCACCGCGCCGTTGACGTGAAGCGAGACGTGGCCGGCATTGAGCCCCCTGAGGTCGTCGATCACCTGCCTTGCGCCTTCGAGATCGCGGATCATCGCATCGGCGCGTTCGGCCAGCAGCGCTCCGGCGGGGGTGAGCGCAATGCCGCGCGCGCCGCGCTCGATCAGCACGGCGTTGAAATAGGCCTCGAGATTTTCAAGCTGGCGGCTGACGGCCATCGGCGACACGCCCAGCGTTTCGGCCGCCTGGCGGATAGAGCGCGAGTGCGTGAGTTCGTTGAAATAGATGAGGGCCTCGATCTGCATGGCGGTCTCGCATTTGCCGGAAGGCCATTTGAGCCATCCGGCGGGCGGCAAGGCAAGGCCGGTCGCGGACGATCCATCGATGAATTTTATGAGACAGCCTTGTCATTTGGTATTAAATTGGTATCTATATCCTGCGACAGGAGATGGCCGTGCGGGTTTTCCAGGATTTCGACATTTCGGGTGACGGGCCGATCTACCGGCGGCTGAAGGCCGAGCTGGCAAGGGCTGTCGAAAGCGGCAAGCTTGCCCATGGCGAGGCGCTGCCGCCCGAGCGGGACCTCGCCCGGATCGTGGGCGTCAGCCGGGTCACCGTGCGGCGCGCGATCGCGGAACTGACCAGCGAGGGGTTTCTGCAGCGCCGCCACGGCGCCGGCACCTTCGTGCTGCGTCCGCCGGCGCGGATCGAGCAGCCGCTGAAGCGGCTGACCTCGTTTACCGAGGACATGCAGGCGCGCGGGCTGACGCCGCGCTCGCACTGGCTGGAGCGCGGCCTGTTTTCGGCCAGCGTTGAAGAGGCGGAGGCGCTGAAGCTTCCCCGGAACGCCGCCGTTGCCCGCCTCAGCCGTATCCGGTTCGGCGATGACCTGCCGATGGCGATCGAGCATTCCACGCTGCCCGCCGATATTCTCGAGCGGCCCGACCTGGTCGAAACCTCGCTTTACGGCGCGCTTGCCGAGCGCGGCGTCACCATGGTGCGGGCCGAGGAACGGATCACTGCCTGCAACCTGAGTGCCGAACAGGCAGCACTTCTGACGATGTCGCCCGGCGCGCCGGCGCTTGCGATCCGCCGTACCGGATACGATGCCGGCGGTCGGCCGGTGGAGCTGACCAGAACCTATTATCGAAGCGATATCTATGACCTCGTCGCCGAGCTGACCTATGCCGGCGACCCATGAAACGGAAGATGACTCTATGACCGACATCACCAATATGCGCCGCGAAATCGACGAAATCCCCGAAGCTGCCGCCCGGCTGCTCGATGGCCAGAGCGCGGCGCTTGCGGAAGCCGGTCGCGCGCTTGCCGAAAAGGATCCCGCCGTGGTGGTCACCATCGCGCGTGGCTCGTCCGATCACGCATCGCTGTTTCTGAAATATGCGATCGAACTGACCGTCGGCATCCCGGTCGCCTCCCTCGGCCCCTCGCTCGCCTCGATCTACGGCGCGAAGCTCAAGATGAACAAGGCCGCCGCGATTTCGGTTTCGCAGTCCGGCAAGAGCCCGGACATTGTTGCGCTCGCAAAGGCCGCACGCGATGGCGGCGCGCTGTCGCTTGCGCTCGTCAACACCATTGCCTCGCCGCTGGCGGAAATGGCCGATCAGCCGATCGATATCGCGGCCGGCCCGGAAAAGGCGGTGGCTGCCACGAAATCCTACGTCAACTCCATCGTCGCCGGCCTTGCCGTGCTTGCCGAATGGGCCGATGACGCGGCGCTGAAGGCGGCGCTCGCCAAACTTCCTGATGACCTTGCGAAGGCGCTTGCCTGCGACTGGTCGGCGCTGATCGAGCCGCTGAAGGATGCCCAGTCGCTTTATGTGCTGGGACGCGGCCCGAGCTTTGCGATCGCCAGCGAAGCCTCGCTGAAATGCAAGGAAACCTCGGAACTGCATGCAGAGGCCTATTCCTCGGCGGAGGTGATGCATGGTCCGGTGTCGCTGGTCGAGCCGCGTTTCCCGGTGATCGCGTTCGCCGCCCGCGACAAGGCGGAGGACAGCGTCGTCAAGATCGCCTCCGGCATGGCGAAGAAGGGCGCGTCAGTATTCGTGTCGTCGGAACGCGGCGAGGGCACCGAACTGCTGCCGCATGTCGCGACCGGCCATCCGCTGACCGATGCGCTGGCGTTGATCGTGCCCTATTACAGCGTCATCGAGAAACTGTCGCGCGCCCGTGGTTTCAACCCGGATGCGCCGGTGGCGCTCAACAAGGTGACGGAGACCGAATAATCATGAAGAAGGCGATAAGCGGCGCGCGGATATTCGACGGCGAGAGCCTGCTGGAAGGCCGGGCGCTGGTGTTTTCCTCAGCCGGCATCGAGGCGATCGTCTCGGCGCGCCACATTCCCGACGAATGCGAGATCATCCCGGCGGACGGGCAGATCCTGGCGCCTGGCCTGATCGATCTCCAGGTCAATGGCGGCGGCGGTCTGCTGTTCAACAACGCGCCGGACCTCGAAGGGCTGCGCACCATCTGCGCCGCCCAGATCCGCTCCGGCGTCACCGCGCTCTTGCCGACGCTGATTACCGACCGGCCCGATGTGGTGCGCGCGGCGGTCGAGGCCGGCAAGGCCGCCTGGGAGGCGGGCATTCCGGGCTATCTCGGCCTGCATCTGGAAGGCCCGCATCTTTCGCTGGCCAGAAAAGGCACGCATGATCCGGCGCTGATCCGGCCGATGGAAGCGGAGGATTGCGACTTTCTGGTGGAGAATGCCGGCAGTTTCGGCGTCGGACTGCTCACCGTCGCGCCCGAAAACGTCACCCGCCAGCAGGTCGCGCGCCTCAGCAAGGCCGGCTATATCGTCAGCCTCGGCCACACCGATGCCGCCTGTGCGGTGGCGCGGGAATACCGGTTTGCCGGCGCTTCCATGGCGACGCATCTGTTCAACGCGATGAGCCCGCTCGGCCATCGCGAACCGGGCATGGTCGGCGCGGTTCTTGGCGATGGCGGCTTTTCCTGCGGGCTAATTGCCGACGGATACCATGTCGACCCGGTGGCGATGGGGATCGCGCTGAGGGCAAAGGCCGGGCCTGGGAAAATATTCCTGGTTTCCGACGCGATGTCGGTCACCGGCACGGACCTTCAGAGTTTCGAGCTCAACGGCCGCACGATCTATCGCAAGGATGGCCGCCTGACGCTTGCCGACGGCACGCTTGCCGGGGCCGATACCGACCTGCTGACCTGCGTGAAGAATGTCCGCGACATGCTGGGCGTGCCGCTGGAGGAGGCGCTCAGAATGGCATCGCTCTATCCGGCCGAGGCCGTGGGCGCGCGGTCAAAGGGGCGGCTGAAATCGGGCGCGGACGCCGACTTCGTGCTGCTTTCCGAAGACCTCGCGCTTGCCGCGAGCTATATCGCCGGGGAGCGCGTCTACAGCGCCGATTGAAGACCTGGCGACCTTACGCCATGTCCCTGCCGGTCACCTTCACGGTCGGGTCGATCTGCCGGCGTTTGGGGCGCATCAGCGGCTCGGGGCTGACGGGGTGGGTGTGGAGCATGTCGGCGCCGGCCATGATGCCCTCGACCGCCTGGATCTCCAGCCGCTTGGCATCGCGCTTGCGGATATCGTCGGTGATCGCGATCGCCTCTTCCTCGCTGGTGCCGAGCGCCACCAGCGTCTCGCGGCCGAAGACGAGGCCGGATTCCAACGTCTCGCGCAATTCGTATTCGACGCCCCGCTGCCTGAGCGCCAGCGTGTGGCTGCGGTCATAGGAGCGGGCATAGATGTGGGCGCGCGGGAAATTCTCCTGCACCACGTCGATCACCCGGTCGGTGATCTCGCGCTTCTGGGTGCAGACCGCGACGATCTTGGCCTTTTCGATGCCCGCCGCGATCAGCACGTCCTTGCGGGTGCCATCGCCGAAATAAATGTGAAAGCCGAAAGCCGAGGCCTGCCGGATTCGATCGGCGGAGAAATCGATGATCGTCACGTCGCGGCCGCTGGCGAGCAGGATTTGCGCGGCAATCTGGCCGAAGCGCGAGAAACCGATCATCAGCACGTCCGCGCCGGCGCCGTCGAAATCCTCCTCCATCTCCTCATGGGTTTCGCGCCGGGCGTAGAACCGCTCGGCGAGGCGAACGGTCAGCGGGGTCGCCACCATCGAGACCGTCACGATCGCGATCAGCAGCGAGGCGGTGGCGTTGGAGAAGATGCCGGCGGCAGCCGCCGTCGAGAACATCACGAAGCCGAATTCGCCGCCCTGCGGCAGGAGGGCCGCGATCCGGACCGCGTCTTCATGCGGCGAACCGGTCAGGCGACACAGCCCGTAGATGACGGCGGCCTTGACGACGAGCAGCACCGGAACCGCGACGAGGATCAGGCCGATGTTCTCGTAGACCACGGACAGTTCGAGCGACAGGCCGACGGCGATGAAGAAGATCGCGAGAAAAACCCCCCGAAACGGCTCGATATCGGCCTCGAGTTCATGGCGGTAGGAGGATTCGGCCAGCATCACGCCGGCGAGAAACGCGCCCATGGCCATCGACAGCCCGACCATCTGCATCATCATCGCAGCGCCGATGACGATGAACAGCGCGGCCACGATCATCACCTCGCGCGCGCCTGTGGCGGCGATGATCTGGAACACCGGCGTCAGCACATAGCGCCCGGCGGCGATCATCAGCACCACGACAAGGGCGGCCAGTCCGGCATTCATCAGCATGTCCGAGGTGCTCGCCTCCTCCACGCCGCCGCCGAGAATGCTGGCGAGCGCCAGAAGCGGCACGATCGCGATATCCTGAAACAGCAGCATGGAGAACGAGCGCTGGCCGTAGCGGGTGTTGACGTCGCCATTGTCATCGAGGATCTGCATGGCGAAGGCGGTGGAGGACAGCGCCAGGCCGAAGCCGGCGATCACCGCGGCCTGCCAGTTTCCGAGCCCGCCGAATTTGGCGAGCGGCACCAGCACCGCGCCGGTGACCAGAACCTGGGCAAGGCCAAGACCGAAAATGTCCTTGCGCATTGTCCAGAGCCGGGCCGGCTTCAGTTCAAGCCCGATCATGAACAGCAGGAACACGATCCCGAGTTCGGCGACGTGCAGCACCTCCTCGCCATTGCTGATTCTTTGCAGCACCGGACCGATCACGATCCCGCCCGCCAGATAGCCGAGAACCGTGCCGAGGCCGAGCCGCTTGAAAAGCGGCGCTGCGATGGCCGCGGCCCCCAGCATCCACACGGTTTCGGTAAAAAGGCTCTGGGTCGTTGCCATAAAAAGGGTCCTGGATGCAAGAAAAGGGGAGGGCCGGGGGAACGGCACTTGATGCGCAATGAAGTGAACAATAAATGAGGGCGCAAGGAAAGGCCAAATGCCATGTCATCATCAAGGGTTCCCGATCAATTGATCGACACCGCGTCGAAGATTCTCGACGTCGCGAAGAAGAAGGGCGCGGATGCGGCCGATGTCGTCGTCTCGCAAGGCGCCTCGCACGGCATCTCGGTGCGCGACGGGAAGCGCGAAAACGCCAAGGCGTCCGAAAACAGAGGTTTTTCGCTGCGCGTGTTTCGCGGGGCGAGGGTCGCCAGCGTTTCCACCAATGACGACAGCGATATCGACACGCTGGTCGAGCGCGCGCTCGCCATGGCCGCCGTCTCGCCCGAAGATCCCTATGCCAGCCTTGCCGACAGCGCCCGGCTTGCACGTGAAGCCCCTGACCTCGATCTTTACGACGAGACCGAGGTTTCGCCCGAGGCGCTCGCCGAGCGCGCGCTTGCGGCGGAAGCGGCGGCGCTTCAGGTCAAGGGCGTCACCAGAAGCTCCGGCGCCGGTGCCTCGCGCGGCGAGGTCGGCTTCGTGCTGGTGACTTCCGACGGTTTTTCCGGCGGCTATCGCCGTTCCTATTCCTCCGTGTCGGTCTCCGTCGTGGCGGGCGAGGGCGCCGGCATGCAGCGCGATCACGATTACGATGCACGCGCCCATGACGGTGATCTCGATCCGCCGGCAGAGATCGGCCGCAAGGCCGGCGAACGGGCCGCGGCCCGGCTCTCGCCGCGCCAGGTGCCGACGCGTCGCAACGCCGCCGTGATCTTCGAGCCGCGTCTTGCCGCAAGCATGATCGGTAGTCTCGCCGGCGCGATTACGGGGTCTTCCGTTGCGCGCAAGACCAGCTTTCTCAGAGACAAGCTCGGCAAGCAGGTTTTGAAGGCCGGGCTCAACCTGATTGACGATCCGGCGATCCGCCGCGGCGCCGGCTCGCAACCCTTCGATGGCGAAGGCGTTTTGAGTGAGCGGCTCGCCATGGTCGAGGACGGCGTGTTGCAGCAATGGTTCCTGTCGACGGCGCTCGGCCGGGAACTTGGTTTCGAGACCAATGGTCGCGGCACCCGCTCCGGCAATTCGCTTTCGGCCGCGCCGACCAACCTGGTGCTCGAGCCCGGCCAGAAGACGCCCGTCGAACTGATGGCCGAAATCGGAACCGGGCTCTATGTCACGGAACTGATCGGCCATGGCGTCAACATGGTCACCGGCGAATATTCGCGCGGAGCGAGCGGGTTCTGGATCGAGAATGGCGAGATCGCCTATCCCGTGTCGCAGATGACCATTGCCGGCAATCTGAAGGACATGTTCATGGCGATGACGCCGGCCAGCGATATCGACCGCCGGTTCTCGATCACCACCCCCAGCATTCTCGTCGAGGGCGTCACCCTCGCCGGCTCGTGAGGTCCGCCGTGGCCGAGCCGTTGGTTGCCGATATCCAGGCCGATCTGGCGCTGATCACCGATGCGGCGCGCGAGGCGGGTGCGGTCGCGCTCTCCCATTTCGGCCAGGACCCCGAAGTTTGGTGGAAGAATTCTGGCCAGTCGCCGGTCAGCGCCGCCGATTTCGCCGCCAATGAATGCCTGGAAGACCTGCTGCTGAGGGCGCGGCCGGATTATGGCTGGCTTTCGGAGGAAAGCGGCGATGACTTCGCCCGGCTGGAAGCCGATGCCGTCTTCGTGGTCGACCCGATCGACGGCACGCGCGGTTTTCTCAAGGGCAAGAAGAACTGGATGGTCAGCGTGGCGGTGGTGCGCGGTGGCCGCCCGGTGGCCGGCGTCCTCGTCGCGCCGGCGCTTGACGAGGTGTTTACCGCCGCCCTTGGCGGTCCGGCCCTCAAAAACGGGCTTCCGATTGCGGCCTCATCGCTGCGCGGCGAAACCGGAAATCTGGAGCTCTGCCTGCCGGCGGCGATGCTCGATGGCTTCAGCCCGCCGTTTCGCGCGCGCATAAGCAAGGCCGCGCATATTCCCTCGCTCGCCTACAGGCTGGCTTCGGTGGCCGATGGCCGTCTTGATGCCACACTTGTGAGGCCTAACTCACATGATTGGGATCTGGCCGCCGCCGATATCATTCTTGCCGCAGCCGGCGCTTCGCTGGTGGATGACGCGGGGCGGCCGTTGACCTATAATCGCCGCACGCTGCGCCACGGGACGCTTTTTGCGGGCAATCCGGCGCTGGTCGGCACGCTGATGCGCGAGTTCGCGCCGCCGCCCGTCATGTGACCCGTCACTTGACAAAAACGGTCAAACCCGAGACACGCTATGGCGGGAGGCAATGAGCAAAGAGAGATATGAAATGGCTGATACGGTTGAAAACAAGCAACTCCTGCATCTGGTCTTCGGCGGCGAGCTCGAAAGCCTGAAGGGCGTCAAGTTCACCGATCTGGATGCGCTTGATATCGTCGGTATCTACCCCAATTATGCCAGCGCCCATGCGGCCTGGAAGTCCAAGGCGCAGCAGACCGTCGACAACGCCCATATGCGCTATTTCATCGTGCATCTGCACCGGCTTCTCGACCCGGAATCGTGAGTATTGTGTTTTCACGGTTCCGGACGCAGTATAGGCGACTGCTTTAGCCTTCCGAGCGTTTTCGCCAGACGGCGCTCCTGCAACTGCTTTGTGACTTGAAATTAAGCAGTTGCTTTAAAATAAAGCAAATGAAGTCTTTATAAGAAGAAGAAAAGAACTTCGTTCCGGGTCAGCCTGAAGACGTTTGATAGAATATTTAGGATGTGGTTCTTCCTGTTCCTAAATGTTATTTTCTGAAGTAGGATGATTCGCGCAATGGTGGTGGGTGCGGCCGCTGATCCGATGCACGAGAACGGGGTAAACGGACAAGGGAATGGTATCAGGCATTTCTATTTGGTTGGCCCGCAACACGTACCGACTCGGCGGGATTCTCGGCTATCCGCTGTTACGGCCGATCCTCTATCATCGCGTCCGGCGCGGCAAGGAGGACAGGGCGCGCCTGGGGGAGCGCCTCGGCCGCTCCAACCGGGAGAGACCGGAAGGTCCGCTCGTCTGGATACACGCAGCAAGCGTGGGCGAAACGCTCGCTGTTACCTCGGTCGTCCAGAATATCCATGAATTCGGCATCTCCGTTCTGCTGACAACCGGCACGGTGACATCCGCGCGCCTGGCGGCGGAGCGCTTCGGGGATACGGTCATCCATCAATACGTGCCGCTGGATGCCCTGCCAGCGGTAACACGGTTTCTCGATCATTGGCGTCCGGACCTCGCCATCAATGTTGAAACCGAAGTCTGGCCGGTCACGATCGCGGAGCTCGCCAAACGCAAGATCGCGCAGGTTGTGGTCAATGGCCGGATTTCGGATCGTTCGTTCGACCGCTGGATGCAGCGCCGCGAACTTGCCCGCACCATGTTCTCGCGGTTTTCGCTGGTCATGGCGCAGACCGATCTTGACGCCGAGCGCTTCGCCGATCTCGGCGCGCTGCATGTCTCGGTCACCGGCAATCTCAAGGTCGACCGCAGCGCGCCGCCCGCCGATGATGAGGCCCTGCAGGCGCTGAAGAGCGCAATCGGCGCGCGCCCGGTGTGGGCGGCGATCTCGACCTTCGACGGCGAGGAGAAAAATGCCGCCGACGTGCATGCCGCGCTCAAGGAGAGCCATCCCGGCCTTCTGACCGTCATCGTTCCCCGCCATCCCGATCGCGGCGATGCGCTTGCCGCCCAGTTTTCGGCTGAGGGACTTTCGGTCAAGCGTCGCTCGCTCGGCGAAAGCCCCGACGCGGAGACCGATATCTATCTCGGCGACACGATCGGGGATATGGGGCTTTATCTCCGCCTCACCGATATCGCCTTCGTCGGCCGCTCGATGACGGCGCGCGGCGGGCAGAACCCGCTGGAGCCCGCCATGCTCGGAACCGCGATCCTGACGGGTCAACATGTGGACAATTTCCGCGATACCTATCGTCAATTGCGCCAGCGCGGCGCGGTGCGCACCGTCGACAGCCCGGAGGCTCTGCTGCAATCCGTCGATCTTCTCTTGCGCGATGAGGCCGCGCGCGAACACATGATCGCCGCCGGCTATGCCGGGGTGCGCGACATGCGCGGCGCGCTGATCCGCACCATGAAGGGGCTGGAGCGCTATCTTGCGCCGCTCATTCTCGAGGCCCGCTTCTCCGCGCGCCCCAAGGCCGTGCCCGAGAAGAAGCGCGTGCCGATCGTTCCGGAGCGGATGCCAGAGCAGAATTTGCGCAAGGCGCTGCAGTAAGGGCTTCTCGGGGCCGAAACGGTCGGCAAGAGGCCACGTGGCGCGCGGCTGGATCTTCGTGAAGCGGAGCCGCCCTTCACGGCGTTGTTTGTCTGGTCTATCTGTTGGTTGAACCGTAATGCGATTACCTGACGGAGCGCATTGCTCCGGGGTCTGACAGAGAGTTGTGCCCGATATGAAGAAAACGACACGGGCCTTCTGGTGGAAGCGCGGCCATCCCCTGAGCCTCCTTCTTCTTCCCGTCTCCTGGGTTTACGCCGCTGTCGCCGGCCGCCGGATGAGGCAGGCGGCGGGCGCTCGCGTGGGCGTGCCGGTTCTGTGCGTCGGCAATTTCACCGTTGGCGGGACGGGCAAGACCCCGGTGGCCGAAGCGCTGGCGCGCGCGGCACGCAAAAGCGGTAAACGGCCAGGCTTTCTGCTGCGCGGCTATGGCGGGAAGGTCGAGGGCGCGGTGCTGGTCGATCCGCAGCGCCACGGCTTTCGCGATGTCGGCGACGAGGCGCTGATGCTGTCGCGGTTGGCGCCGGTCGCGGTCTCGCCAGCGCGGGTGGATGCGGCAGCGCTTCTGGAACAGGCGGGCGTCGATTTCATCATCATGGATGACGGATTGCAGAGCGGGCGGCTGAAGCCCGATTTCGCCGTGGCCGTGGTCGATGCCAAGCGCGGCTTCGGCAATGGGCGCTGCCTGCCGGCCGGTCCGCTGCGCGCGCCGCTCGCGGCGCAGTTTCCGAAGGTGGATGCCGTGCTGCTGAACGGCGCGGGCGGCGCGGAAGAACAGGTGCGCAGCGCTGCCCGCAGCGCCCGTCGTCCGGTCGAGGTTCTGCATCAGCGGCCGGTGCCGGGCGGCGAAGACCTTGGCGGCCGGGACGTGCTGGCCTATGCCGGCATCGGCGATCCGGAGAAGTTTTTCGCAACGCTGGAAGGGCTGGGCGCGCGGGTGCGCCGGGCCGTCGCCCTTGCCGATCACCAGCCGATATCCGACGCCTTGGCCCGCTCTCTGCTGGCCGATGCCGGGACCTTGCTGCCGGTCACCACCGCAAAGGACATGGCCCGGCTTCAGGGCGGCGGCGGGCCGGCGATATCCGCGTTGCGTGAGAAGAGCCGTGTGGTGGAGATTACCGCCGTTTTCGACAACCCGGCCATGCCTGCCGGCATGATCATTGCCACGCTCGATGCCTTCCGCCGCCGCGCTGAAGCGGACCGACAAAGGCGGTGAGCCGCTCTGTCAGCAACCGGTAAATTAATTTTGATGGGCAATCGGCTCAGTTTGTCTTATCCTTGGGTCTTAACCGCAATCACATGCCGGTTGGAGACGATGAGGATACTATCCAGCGACGTGCGGCCAGCAGAGGCGGCCGACGCCGAGAAAATCGCAAGGGTGCACTGGCTGGCATGGCAGCAGGTCTATGCCGGCATCCTTCCTCACCGCGCGCTTCAGGACATGATTTCGGGCCGCAACATCGCCTGGTGGAAGAACGCCATCGCCAGCGAGGAGACGCTGCTGGTGCTGGAGGTGCAGGGCCAGCCGGTCGGCTATGCCAGCGTCGGCCTCAACCGCGTGAAGGCGCTGCCGCAGGAAGGCGAGATCTACGAGATCTATCTTCTGCCGGAATATCAGGGCCTTGGCTTCGGCCGGGTGCTGTTTGCCGAGGCGCGCCGGCTGCTCGCCTCGCTTGGCTGCAAGGGCACGATCTGCTGGTGTTTCGAGGCGCTCGATCATGCCGGCATCTTCTTCACCGCGCTCGGCGGCAAGCCCTTCGCCTTCGCCGAGGAGGAGCATGGCGGCAAGGTGCTCGGCAAGGTTTCCTACATCTGGGAATAGTCATTCTTTCGCGGTCGCATCCCGATTGCCGCAACTCTTTCCGCGCGGTTGCTTTGTCGAGGCATTTTGGCTATCCAAGGCGGCGAATTCTTCCCCTTTTCTGGAGACCTAGATGCGTATTGAAGCGATTGCGATCGGCAAGAACCCGCCCGATGATATCAATGTTATTGTCGAAGTCCCGCTCGGCGGCCAGCCGATCAAATACGAGATGGACAAGGACGCCGGCGTTCTGGTC
Source organism: Martelella sp. UBA3392 (assembly GCF_002358775.1). NCBI lineage: Bacteria > Pseudomonadati > Pseudomonadota > Alphaproteobacteria > Hyphomicrobiales > Aurantimonadaceae > Martelella > Martelella sp. UBA3392. Next base: position 13,592 of record NZ_DEPM01000091.1, on the reverse strand, counting down.
GTCGACCGCTTCCTCTACACGCCGATGATGTATCCCGGCAATTACGGGTTCGTGCCGCATACGCTCTCCGACGATGGCGATCCGATCGACGTGCTGATCTGCAATCACCGCCCGCTGATGCCGGGCTGCGTCATCAATGTCCGCCCGATCGGCGTGATGATGATGGAAGACAATTCCGGCAAGGATGAAAAGATCATCGCCGTTCCCTCGCGCGAGCTCAGCGCCCGTTTCGACAAGGTCGAGAATTTCACCGATATCCCGGAAATCCAGCTCAAGCAGATCGAACACTTCTTCGAGCACTACAAGGATCTGGAACCCGGAAAATGGGTCAAGATCTTCGGCTGGCACGACGCTACCGAGGCCAAGAAGCTGATCGTCGAGGCGATCGAGCGCGCGAAGTCGAAGAAGGGCTGAGGCATAGTCTGGCTGGTATGCTGGTGGCTCCTGCTGAGCCGGTAGCCATCAATCTCCCCCCTTGAGGGGGAGATGTCGCGAAAGCGACAGAGAGGGGTATCGGGCAGAAGCCGCGAACTCCGAATTCTCGGATAGGGTTCACCCCTCTC
>NZ_DEPM01000091.1:12740-12899 GCF_002358775.1 Martelella sp. UBA3392 | reverse complement strand
GCTGATCGTCGAGGCGATCGAGCGCGCGAAGTCGAAGAACGACTGAGTGAGACTCTTACCGAGGCTGATACCTCCGCGATTACGGAGTCTTTGATCCTCGCTGACCCCAACCAAAGGGGTCATGCTCGGGCTCGACCCGAGCATCCATACTGCGCAAGC
>NZ_DEPM01000091.1:0-12708 GCF_002358775.1 Martelella sp. UBA3392 | reverse complement strand
TCTCCCCCTCAAGGGGGGAGATTATGGGCTTCACCTCACCCATCCCAGCCGATCACCGTCAGATCCGGCCACAGCGTCTTCCAGCGCTCGACCTTGTTCTCATAGGCCTCGCGGGACACCTGCGTCTTGTTCGGGCGCACGACGGCGTTGAGGAGATCGGCGAGACCGAAGGGCGCATCGCATTCGAAGCCGTCGCCCGTCGGTCTTATGCCGAAGGCGGTGGCCGTGGTCGGAAAGGTCGTGATCGCCTCCGAGACGCTGTCATATGCTTCGATGTCGAAGCCGAAACGGTCGCCGTACCAGAGATGCACCCGGGCCTGGTTCTTGACGTCGATCCAGGCCGGCAGAGCGGAAAAAGCCGCGCGGATACGGGCGGCATGGCGGGCTTCCGCCCGTTCCGACAGGTCGGTGGCATCGAAATAGACGATATCGATATCCGCGATGCCGTGCGCCGGGTCCATCCCGAACCGGCGGTTCCAGACCGTCTGCGCCAGCGCGCCGGCCACCAGCCAGCAATCCGGAAGGTCGATCAGGCGCCAGTTTTCAAGAAGCGGCCTGATAAGCGGACTGTCCGATACCGCCGACATGACCTCTGATAGTTCAGCCTTCATCGGACCCCGCTGCGACGATCCGGTCGGCGCCGGTGTAGACGCTGAAGCCGTCGCCGCGCGCCGTGGCAATCAGCGTGACGCCGGCGGCCTCGGCGGTCTCGACGGCAAGCGCCGTTGGCGCGGAAATCGCGATCAGCACCGGGCTGCCGGCAATCGCCGCCTTCTGCACCATTTCCACCGAGAGCCGGCTGCTGACGACGATCGCACCCGCGCCTGCATCAATGTCCTCGCGCGCCAGGGCGCCGATCAGCTTGTCGAGCGCGTTATGGCGGCCAACATCCTCGCGCACCATCAGCATGCCATCGCCCGGACGGTAGAAGCCCGCGCCATGAACCGCGCGGGTGGCGGCAAACAGCGGCTGCTCGCGCGACAGCGCCTCCACAGCGGCGTTCACCGCGTCAACCCGCAGGCGAAACTCCGGGGCGGCGATTTTCGGCACATCCCGCACGGCCGCATCGATGCTCTCCAGCCCGCAAAGTCCGCAGCCGACAGGCCCGGCCATGGAACGGCGGCGGGCGGCAAGCGCCTCGGAGCGATCCGCCCGCAGCGTAATCTGCACATCGATGCCCTTGTCGAAGGCAACGACATCTACTGCCTCGATCTCCCAAGCATCCCTGATGATGCTTTCCGTCAGACTGAAGCCATAGGCGAAATCGACGAGGTCTTCGGGCGTCGCCATCATCACCGCATGGGTGGAGCCGCCATAGCTCATGGCCACCGCCATCTCGGCCGCAAGGGGCCGGTCGGCCGCCTCTTCGCGGCTTCCATGGGTGAACAGGGGCTTCAGAGGGGCTCCGGCCATCGCCTCACACCATCACCGGTTTGGGAAGCTGACGCTCGCCCTTCAGGATGGCCGCGATCAGCGCCAGCGACGAGGCGAGTTCGAGCTCGCTCGAGGCGGCAAGCGCCACCCGGATTGCCCGCGGCGCGGCGGCGCGGCCGACATGGAAGCTCGACCCGGCCGCGACAGCAACGCCCCGGCTTTTTGCCCGCTCGACCATCGCCGCCTCGGTGAGGCCCTCCGGCAGCGGTATCCAGACATGCAGCGCGCCGGGCGTCATCCGGCAGGCGATGCCAGCGAGCGCTTTTTCCGCGATCGCGCGACGGCGCATCAGCGCCTGGCGCTGCCAGTTGACGAGCTCGATCGCGGTCCCATCGAGGATCCAGCGGCTGGCGATCTCCGCCATCACCGGTGTCGCCACCCAGTTCGCCGCGAGATAACGGTTGGAAACGGCGGCGGCGAAGCGATCAGGGGCGGCCACGAAGCCGCAGCGCAAGCCGGGGATCGTGTTCTTGGACAGGTCGGTCATGTAGACCGTGCGCTCCGGCGCAAAGGCGGCGACCGGCGGCGGGCGGTTTTCGACGAGCGGTCCCAGCACATCATTTTCGATGATGGCGAGATCGAGCCTGCGGGCAATCGCCGCGATCGCGCGGCGGCGCGGCGCGCTCATCACCAGCGCCTGCGGGCCGGCGGCCGATGGCTGGAGGAAGATCGCCCGCAGACGCTTGCGGCCGGCAACGGCTTCCAGCGCGGCCGGCACAATGCCCTCGCCATCGACTTCCACGCCTTCGAGATCGATGCCGAGATAGCCGGCGAGCGGGCGCACCATCGGGTGGGTCAGAGCCTCCACCGCCAGCGCGCCGCCGGCCGGCACCACTGTCATGAACGCCGCCGTCATCGCATCGCTGGAGCCGTTGGTGACCGTGATGCCGTGGGCCGGCACCTTCAGCCCGCAGGCGGCCAGCCAGTTGACGCCGGCCATGCGGTAGCGCTGGAACAGCGCGTTGGGCATCATCGAGAACGCCAGTTCCGGCGGCATGGTGGCACCGAGATCGGCGAAGGCCGCGCGGAACTTGGCAAGGCTGCGGCTCTCGCAGACCGGCTTCAGGATCGAAAGGTCGATGACGCCGCTGCCGCCCTCGGTGAGATACGGCCGCTCCGGCGCCACCGGTTCCGCCTTGATGTAGGACCCGCGCCCGACCTCGCCGATCACCATGCCGCGCCGCGTCAATTCCTCATAGGCGCGGCTGATCGTCTGCACCGACACCTTGAGATCGGCCGCCATCTCGCGCTGCGGCGGCAGGCGCATGCCGTCGATCAGCAGGCCGCTGCGCACGGCGGCCGCGATCTGTTCGGCAATGGAGAGATAGGCCGGCCGCTTGATCAGCCGGGGATTCGGGCGCCATTTTGTCATCTCCGGATGGTGGGGCAAATCCGGGAGAATGACAAGCGCGCGGCCGAAAGCGGATTGCGGAAAGGCAATGCCAAAACCGTGAAATGCCTAACGCTTGCGAAACGCCTGGCAGGTTTTGAAAACGTGCGCGCCGGACCGGACCGGCTTTGCTTGGCGTAGCAAACCGTTTAGAACGCCCCAAACGAAACCGGCGACGGGGCGGCCATGTCCGAGAGCAAAGCGAAAACCGCGATAACCGACACCGATGCGCTGGTGGCGCGCGGGCTGGTGCCGGCGGAGACGGCGGGCGATATCGCGCGGGTTGCGGAGGATTTCCGCATCCGCATACCGGCCCATATCCTGTCGGCGATCGACACTGTGGCCGCCGATGATCCGCTGGCGCGCCAGTTCGTGCCGGATGCGCGCGAGCTTCAAGCCTATGACGGCGAGATGGAAGACCCGATCGGCGATGGCGCGTTCGAACGCGCCAAGGGCGTCACCCACCGCTATCCCGACCGTGTGCTGCTGAAGCCAACCCATGCCTGCCAGGTCTATTGCCGTTTCTGCTTCCGCCGCGAAACCGTGGGCGAGCCGGAGGCGGCGCTTGACCGGGACGAGCTTGCGGCCGCGCTCGACTATATCCGCGTCCATAGCGAAATCTGGGAGGTGATCCTGTCGGGCGGCGATCCGCTGGTGCTTTCCGACCGCCGGCTTTCCGCGCTGATGAAGGCGCTTGGCGAAATCGGCCATGTCGCCGTAATCCGCATCCACACCCGCGCCCCGCTGGTCACGCCCGAGCGCATTAGCGACGGTCTGGTCGATGCGCTGAAGCAGGCCGGCAAGACGGTCAATATCGTCATCCACATCAACCATCCGCGCGAATTGACGGCAGCAGTGCGCGGCGGGCTCGCCCGCCTTGCCGATGGCGGCATTCCGCTGTTCGCCCAGACCGTGCTGCTGAAGGGCATCAACGACGATGCCGAAACGCTGGCGGCCCTGTTCAAGGCGCTCCTCGCCAACCGGGTCAAGCCGTATTACCTGCACCATCTCGACAAGGCCAAGGGCGTTGCCCATTTCGCCGTGCCGATCGCGCGCGGCCAGGCGCTGATGCGGGCGCTGCAAGGCGCAATCTCAGGGCTCTGCATGCCGACCTATGTGCTTGATATTCCCGGCGGGGCGGGCAAGGCGCCAATCGGCCCTTCCTATCTGGAGCAAACCGGAGAGGCCGAATACGAGGTCACGGACTACCGGGGCGGAGAACATTCCTACTCCGACTGGCGGTAAGCGCCAGCCTGGCCGCGCCGGGGGCGTCATCTCCATTGCGCCCCGCCCTGAGCGAAGGCCAGGGCGAGGATTGCTTCCTTTGGTGGGACGCCGCTGCCGCCCTCAGGCCGCCACGGTGCGCGCCTCGATTTCCTCGAGCGTGATGCCCTTGGTCTCGGGCGCTGCGGCGATCGCGTAGACGATGCCGACGACGCAGAAGAAGGTGAAGATCGCGAAGGTCCCGACAATGCCGATGCCCGCCAGCAATTCCGGAAACGTCAGCGCCACCAGGAAGTTGAAGAACCAGTTGGCGATCGAGGCGAGCGCCATGCCGCGCGGCCTCAGCCTGAGCGGAAACAGCTCCGCCATATAGAGCCAGGGCAACGGGCCGAGACTGACGGCGAAAAAGGCGATGAACGCGAAGATGCCGATCATGGCGAGATAGGGGGTTGCCGCGACATCCATCATCGTCGCCACGGTCACCAGCGCCATCGACAGCGCGGTTCCGATGAAGCCGAGGATCAACAGCTTGCGCCGGCCCATGCTTTCCACCAGATACATCGCGACCACGGTCAGCGCGACATTGACGACGCCGATGCCGACGGTGGCCAGAAGATCGGTCGTGGTGCCGGAAAACCCGGCATTCTTGAAGATTTCCGGGGCGTAATAGATGATCGCGTTGATGCCGGAAAGCTGCTGCAGCACGAACACGATCATGGCGAAGCTCGTTACCGGCAGGATCCCGCGCTTCAGGAAGGCGCTCCAGGCGGGGGCGGCCTCCTCGTCCTTGGCGCTTTCCTGGATCTCGGCGATGATCTCGTCAACCTCGGCGGGCGAGGATTCCGGCTGCAGCTTCGCGATGATATCGCGCGCCTTGTCGGCATTGGAATTGAGCGTCAGCCAGCGCGGCGTTTCCGGCGATAGCAGGATGCCGATCAGCGCCACAATCGACGGGAACACGCCGACGCCGATCATCCAGCGCCAGTCGCCCGATCCGCCAAAGGCCGCGTCCGACATGTAGGAGACCATGATGCCGATGGTGATCATCAACTGGAAGGCGGAGACGATGGTGCCGCGAATGCGCGCCGGCGCGACTTCCGCCAGAAACATCGGCGCGGTCATGGCCGAGGCACCGATGCCGACGCCGATCAACAGGCGGGCAAGGGTCAGCACATACTGGTTGAAGGCGAGCGCGGAAATCAGCGAGCCGACCAGAAAGATCAGCGCGCCGAGGATCAGCATCGGCTTGCGCCCGTAGCGGTCGGTGGTGACCATGGCAAGCAGCGTGCCCGCCACCGCGCCGAGCGGCACGGCGGAGGTGATCACCCCCTCCATGAAGGCCGAAACCGTGAAGTCCTGCTTGATGAACGGCAGAGCCCCGGAAATCACGCCCTGGTCGAAACCGAAGAGCATACCGAACAGCGCTGCCACAATGACGATGGCGATGAGCATGAGTTTTCCTCCGCTTGGACGGCCGCTGCCGCCTTCCCCTCTTATGACCCTTTTTATGAACCGCCGCTGAAAACCGCAAACGGCTCTATACCAAAAGTTGAAAGTCGAAACGGCATCCGTTGTCAAATCCTTTCGGCACTACGCGTTTATATTAGCGGCGTCCGCGACTTCGCCACCGAGCCCCTTGACCGGCGCGCCGACGCGCGGCATAGAAGACGCATCCGAGGGGTGTGTCCGTGACACTGAGATGGCCGATGGCCGAACCCTTGAACCTGATCCGGGTTATGCCGGCGTAGGAACGGAGTTTGGTCTTGAGCGACACGCCCAGAAAATCAGCCTCTTTTGACGCCTCCGCTGCCCGGTTTAGCCGGGGAGAGCGGGATTGAAGCGCACCCTTTCGGCGGCACTCACCTTTTTCGCGATCGTGGCCGGGCTCCTTGCGCTCTGGCAGGCGATCATCGTTTTCGGCGAACTGCCGCGCTATATCCTGCCGCCGCCGCTTGCCGTGCTGGCGAAGTTCCAGACCGCCCACGCGATGCTGCTTGAAGAGGCGCTGGTGACGCTCAGGGAAATCCTGGCGGGCTTTGCCATGGGCGCGGTCTTCGGCGCGGCGGCGGCCATTTTCATCTCGGCCTTTCCCCGCATCGGACGGTTCATCTGGCCCGTTCTGGTGGTGCTGCAATCCTTTCCCGTCTTCGTCATCGCGCCGATGCTGGTGCTCTGGTTCGGCTTCGGCATCGCCTCCAAGGTGGTGATGACGACGATCATCGTGTTCTTCCCCGTCGCCTCCAGTTTTGCCGACGGGCTGAGGCGCACCGATCCGGAAATCGTGGCCGCGGCCCTGCTCGATGGCGCGGGGCATTTCGAGATGTTGCGCCACATCCGCCTGCCCCTGGCTCTCCCTCATCTTTTTTCCGGCCTCAGGATCGCGGCCCCGCTCGCTCCGCTCGGCGCGGTGGTCGGCGAATGGGTGGGGTCAGCCGGCGGGCTCGGCTTTCTCATGGTCCAGGCCAATGCCCGCATGCAGAGCGAGACCGTGTTCGCCGCCATGCTGATCCTCGCGCTCGAGGCCGTGCTGTTTCGAAAGGCGGTGGATCTCGCCGCTCCCTTCTTCACCCGCTGGTCGCATGAGGATTGAGCGGCCGGCTCAACCGAACAGGAGAATGACATGCTGAAGAAACTCGCTTTCGCCGCCGCTCTTGCCCTGGCTCCCGGGCTGGCGAGCGCCGCCGATAAGCTCGACGTGATCCTCGAATGGTATGTAAACCCCGACCACGCTCCGCTGGTGATCGCCGCCGAAAACGGCTATTTCGCTGATGAGGGGCTCGACGTGGAACTGGTGCCGCCATCCGACCCGTCGATGGTGCCGCGCATGGTGGCGACCGGCAAGGTCGACATCGGCATTCACTACCAGCCCAACCTCTATCTCGATCACGAGGCCGGCATTGATATCGTGCGCTTCGGCACGCTGGTCTCAACCCCGCTCAACACGCTGACGGTGCTGAAAGACGGGCCGATCAAATCCGTCGCCGACCTGAAGGGCAAGAAGATCGGCTTCTCGGTGGCCGGGATCGAGGACGCGGTGGTGGCCACGATGCTGAAAAACGCCGGCCTCACCAAGGACGACATCACCCTCATCAACGTCAATTTCGCGCTCACCCAGTCGCTGCTTTCGCAACAGGTCGACGCGACCATCGGCTCGTTCCGCAATATCGAATTGCCGCAGATGCGGATCGCCGGCCACGAAGGCAAGGCCTTCTTCCCGGAAGAGCATGGCGTGCCGGTCTATGACGAGCTGATCTACGTGACCCGCAGCGACATGCTTGACGACGACCGGCTGCCGCGCTTCCTCGATGCTGTGGAAAAGGCGACGGTCTTCATCGTCAACCATCCGGAGGCGGCATGGGAGAGCTTTGCCAAAGCCTATCCCGATCTCGACGACGAGCTGAACCGCCAGGCCTTCGCCGAATCGATCGTCCGCTTCGCCAAGCGTCCCGCCGCCACCGATGCCGAGCGGTATGAACGATTCGGCGCGTTCATGGCGGAAAACGGGCTGATCTCCGAAGCGCCGCCGGTCGATGCAATCTCCGTCTCGCTATCGAAGGAAAAATGAACCGGCCTTAAATCGCCACAAAAGCACATTATAAAGAAGTGAAAGAGGCGGCTCGCGGGCCGCCTCGCTATTTCGGTCTTTTGTGACGACAATTGCGGCGATACCGCCATGCAAAGACCGATCTCTACCCTTTTTGCGACAGGAGATCGGATCATGAAACTTGCCGGCCTCGTGCTGGTGGTGGTCGGGCTTGCGGGCCTCACCATCCGCATCTTGCTCTATCAATATCCCGACGTCGCGGGCACGATCGAGGGCAGCCTTTTGAGCCCGCTTTCACACCTGACGATCGCCGTCGGCGCGGCGCTGCTGGCGCTCCACCTCCTCTACCGGGTGCTGCGCCACGTCATGCATTTCTGAAGTCCGTTAAATCCGCTTGCCCGCACGCTCGTTCAGCGTGCTTTCCACAAAGGCCGCGACATCGCGGTCGGCGGGATAGAATTCGAGATAGCGCCGCCACACTTCGACCGACGCCTCCTGCCGCCCGGTCCTGTCGAGGATCGTCGCCATCAGGCCGAGCGCGCCGAAATCGCGCGGCTCCAGCGAAAGCGATGTACGGATATCGTCCATGGCGCGTTCGAGATCGCCATGGGTGTAATGGAGCACGGCGCGCTTGCGGTAGGGGGCGGCCTCGTCCGGCCTCAGCGCAATCGCCTCCGACAGGAAATCGAGCGCCGCTGCGCTGCGGCCATTGTTTTCCGAATCATCCGACCATTCGATCAGCAGGGAAACCGTGGGGCTCGGCGAGCGATCGAGATATTCGTCGATCTGGCGGGCAAGGTCGGCCGCCCGTCCGGCATCGCTTGTGCGTTTCAGCCGGTCGTAAAGCCTGTCAAGCGGGTCGGACTCGACAACCGCATCCGGCATCGCGGAAACCTGTTCGTCCGCGGCGTTGCCTTGGGCAAGCGCCGGCAGCGGGCCGGCGGCCAGAGCGGCGAGTATCAGAATGGCGGACATAGAAAAGCGCATGACGGGAATGGTATCCCGTCATGGCGAAAATTCAAACAGATAATGCGTTGATTTTCTCAGCCCTGACGGGCCTTGAAGCGCGGATTCTGCTTGTTGATGATGTATACCCGGCCCTTGCGGCGCACCAGACGGTTTTCCCGGTGACGGGACTTGAGCGCCTTGAGCGAATTCTTGATCTTCATGTTTTCGATCCGCTGTTTGTGCCGCTCTCGACTGATCAGTAAAGGCGGTCAGTATTGACATTCAAAGGCGCGCCTTGAAAAAGCGCGCCCGACAGTGGCCGCTACCTAGCGAATGATCGCCGCCAAGTCAACCGTCGCGACGCTTTTCCAGCACGGTGACATGGCCCATTTTCCGCCCTGCCCGAGTTTCAGCCTTGCCATAGAGATGCACGAGCGCGCCTTCGGTCGTCATCCACGCCCCGATCCGCTCCATATCGTCGCCGACGATGTTGTGCATAACGCAATCGCTGTGGCGGACGGGGTCGATCAGCGGCAGGCCGCAAACGGCGCGGATATGCTGCTCGAACTGGGAGAGAACGCAGGCCGCCTCGGTCCAGTGGCCGGAATTGTGGACGCGCGGCGCGAATTCGTTGGCGATCAGCCTGCCGTCGCGGGCGACGAACAGTTCCAGCCCCAGCACGCCGACATAATCGAGCCCGATCAGAAGCCGCTCCGCCGCCGCGCGGGCCGCCGCGCCGGTCTGCGAAGACACATTGGCCGGGACGGTGGAGGTTCGCAGGATGCCGTCGCGATGCACATTCTCGGCCGGGTCGAAGCAAACGATCGTGCCGTCCATGCCGCGCGCCGCAATCACCGAGATCTCGCGGTCGAAATCGATCCACTCCTCGAAGATCGCGGGCGCGCCATCAAGCGCTGCAAAAGCGGCCTCCGGGTTATTGCCGCTGCCGTCAAACACCCACTGACCCTTGCCGTCATAGCCGAAGCGCCGGGTCTTCAACACGCCGCTTCCGCCAAATGCCTCGAGCGCTAGCGCCAAATCATCGGCCGTATCGACCGCACGGAACCCGGCGGTGGCGATGCCGCTGTCGTTGAGGAAGGTCTTTTCGGTGAGCCGATCCTGCGAAACGGAAAGCGCGCGCGCCGGCGGGTAGACCGGCCGTTCGCCGGAGAGAATCGCCGCGCTTTTCTCCGGCACGTTTTCGAATTCATAGGTGATCACTTCACAGGCGCCGGCAAGTTCAAAAAGCGCCGCCTCGTCATCATAAGCCGCCACGATATGGCGGTTTGCGACCTGGGCGGCCGGGCAATCTTGCTGCGGTTCCAGAATAACGGTGCGGATCGAAAGCCGGGCGGCCGCCATGGCCAGCATGCGGCCAAGCTGGCCGCCGCCGATGATACCGATGGTTTTCATGAAACTCATTCGTCCTTGTCGATGGGGTATTCGGCAACGCTTGCCGCCTGGCGCACGCGGTATTCATCCAGCCTGCCCGCAAGCTCGGGATCGGCAAGCGCCAGGACGGCAGCCGCCAGAAGCGCAGCATTGACCGCGCCGGCCTTGCCGATGGCGAGCGTTCCGACGGGTATGCCCGCCGGCATCTGCACGATAGACAACAGGCTGTCCTGGCCGGACAAGGCGCGCGACTGAACCGGTACGCCGAAGACCGGCAGCGGCGTCAGCGCCGCCATCATGCCCGGCAGATGGGCCGCCCCGCCGGCACCGGCGATGATGATCTGAAAGCCTTCGGCGCGGGCGCTGCGGGCGAACTCATACATGCGGTCCGGCGTGCGGTGGGCGGACACGATCCGCGCATCGTAATCGATGTCGAGAATATCGAGAATGTCGGCGGCGTTCTTCATCGTTTCCCAGTCGGACTGGGACCCCATGACGATGGCGACTGGCGGATTCTTGATCGGGCTCATCGGCATTCCATTGTTTCAACAAATTCGACGAATGTGGCACGCGCCGACCATGCGTCGTTTCGGGCGAAACACGCTCTAGCATCAATCGTTTTCGGTGAAAAGCAAGGCGCCGGGGAGATCACGCGTGCCTGGGGCAAAATGCCCTCACAAAATCACATTTCCGCCTTCGACAAACGTCTTCGATCATGGCATGCTGATATTGCACTTTGATGACGAGGCGCCGCATCCGGCGGCGCGAAACCAAAGGAAGGACGTGTGCAATGACAGTTCAGACGCATCTTGCCGCACTCGAGGAAAAGCATTCCGAACTTGAGAGGAAGCTTCACGACATAATGGCTTCGCCGTCCAGCCACGACCAGGAAATCGCATCGATCAAACGCAGGAAACTTCACCTGAAAGACGAGATTGAACGCCTCCATCACTCAGCGAATTAAGACACCCCCTGTCCTCAAACGCCCCGGCCCAAAACCGGGGCGTTTTTGTTTTGCGCAACGCGTTTCTGACCGATGGCTCGAAGCCCCCGCTATATTTAAACCCCGTCGTCCTTCTCCCGCTTCTTCATCACCCCGATCCTGAGCATCACCTCGCGCGGTATGTCATAGGTCGACTTCAGATGATGGTCGGTGCGAAGCCCCAGATAGTCGCGCTGGATGAACAGCGCGAAGGCGCGGTCGGCAGCCGCCTGCACCAGTTCATCGCGATCCTGATTGGAGCCCGGCGTCTCGTCGTGACGCCTGAGCGCCGCCAGCGCCTCCTCCAGCCGTCCGCCAATCCGCCCCAACGCCTGCGCCGTCTCCTGCATGATTTCGTATTGCAGGGCGTCCAGATCGGGATCGAGCGGCCTGCTGCTGGTGCCCGGCAATATCGGTTTCCTGGTGGCCATGATCTTTTCCTTGCGTCTTCCCCGAAGATCGTAAGGTGAACGCGCGAGGTCAAGGGTTTGAAACCAAACGCGGGCCAACCGTAAATCTGCGGCAGACTTGTCATATGGCGTTATAAGACCTATATTTCGCCAAACGGCAATAACGGGATCGAACATGCCCCATCTGCAAGTGATCGAAAAAACCGCGCATCAGGCCGCCGCCCCCGAGATTACCGAGGCGGAGGGGCAGGCGATGGCGCGGGCGGCGGTCAATTTGTTTGCGCGCTGGCGGATGAGCGACAGCCAGGCCTGCATCCTGTTGGGCGGCTTGTCGCCGCGCACATGGGCGCGCTGGAAGGGCGGTGATATCGGGCGCATCCCCCGCGACCTCAAGGCCCGGCTTTCCAACCTGATGGGCATTCACAAGGCGCTCCGGATCATCTTCACGGATGCGGACCGGATCTATGGCTGGGTGCGGCGGGAAAACGCGGCTTTCGGCGGCGCATCGGCGCTTGACGTCATGCTTGGCGGCGAACTGACCGATATCATGCGGGTCCGGCGCTATCTCGACAGCGTCCGGGGCGGCTGAGCTTGACCATGCCCGATATCGTTCGCGTGCGGTGGGCAAAGACCCACCGGATCATCCGTTCGCGTTTCCCGCCGATCGACCTCTTCGAGGATATCGCCGATCCGGCCGACTGGGACGCGATCCTGTCGGCGGAGGCCAAGACCAATCCGCGCGTCAGCCAGAGCGTCGGCATGCTCGATCTGGTGCCGCCCGAGCGCCGGGTCGCCGGAGAAGGCGCGTCATGGGCGATGGCGCCCTTCGTCCACACCTCGACGGATCGGCCGAGCCGGTTCAGCGACGGTTCGTTCGGCGTCTATTATGCCGGCGACCGGATCGAGGTCGCGCTGTTCGAGACCATACATCACCATGCCATATTCATGGCGGCCACGAACCAGATGCCCGGCTGGACTTCCGATTTTCGCGAACTCGTCGGCACGCTCGACGCCAATCTCCACGATGTCAGCGACCGGACGCGTTTTGCCGAGCTCTACGATCCCGACGACTATCGCAGGCCGCAGGCGCTTGGCGCGGAACTCCACGCGGAAAATGCGAACGGCATACTCTATCGCAGCGTCAGATATCCGGATGGTTCGGCGGTCGCCCTGTTTTGGCCGGATGTCGCCGGAATACCGGTGCAGGGGCAGCATTTTTCCTATTACTGGGACGGTGCGAACGTCGCCACGGTCAAGAACCTCGGCACCGGCGAGCTATTCGCCGTGGTCGATTAGCCCAGGCTGGCGCAACGCCTTTATCTCCGTCCAGAGAAGTTCCTGAATATCGGTATGCCCGCCGGCCAGGCGCACCGCCGCCACCGTC
>NZ_DEPM01000232.1:0-13114 GCF_002358775.1 Martelella sp. UBA3392 | reverse complement strand
TCGGGGCATCTCTCCCGCCAGCGGGAGAGAATATCGGGAGCGAGTTCCGGCCTCCGCGTGTCGTCTCATTGCTGATGAGATCGGCGAGGACGCTTGATGCCCTTGATCGCTCCATCTCCAGTCGCGCGCATTTTGGTCACAAGGGAGGCGCCGCATGCTGCCGTCCTTCCTGAAGCGTCCCCCCGAATTCGATCTCTTCCCGCTCGAGGAAGAGCATCTCACCCTCGCCGCCGATCTGCATCGCAAGCGTTTCTCGCCGTCCTGGAGCGCGGGCGAATTCCGCAAGCTTCTGGCCCAAAGCCCGGTCTATGGCCATATCGCGCGGCCGAACCGTCGCGCGGCGGAGGCGGCCGGTTTCGTGCTGGCGCGCAGCGTCGGCGACGAATCGGAGATCCTCACGATCTGCGTCGATCGGCAGTTTTCCAGGAACGGCCTCGGCTGGCGGCTGATGGTGGCATCCATGCAGGAGGCGCGCGCGATGGGGGCTGAGGCCATGCTGCTCGAGGTCTCCGCGGAAAACGCCGCTGCGCTTTCGCTCTATCGCAAGCTCGGCTTTGTCGAGGTCGGCCGCAGAAAGGCCTACTACACCCACGACGACGGAACGCGGACCACCGCGCTTGTCATGCGGCGCGATCTCGGCTAACCCGAGACCGTGGAACGACGCTCGGTCGGCATTGCCGGCCTCAACCGCCGGTGCGCTCTCGATGAACGATCTGACGAAAACGCTTGAGGAAATCTGCGCCGAACGCGGCATGCGCATGACCGAGCAGCGCCGGGTCGTGGCGCGTGTGCTGCAGGAGGCGGAGGATCATCCCGATGTCGAGGAGCTGCACCGCCGCGCCGCGCTGATTGATTCGCGGATCTCGATTTCGACCGTCTACCGCACGCTGAAGCTGTTCGACGATGCCGGCATCATCGCCCGCCACGATTTCCGCGACGGGCGCTCGCGTTACGAGACGCTGCCAGAAGAGCATCACGACCACCTGATCGACCTCAAGAGCGGAACGGTGATCGAGTTCCAGTCGCCCGAGATCGAAGCCCTGCAGGAGCGGATCGCCCGCGAATATGGCCTGAAGCTCGTCGATCACCGGCTCGAGCTTTACGGCGTCCCGATCAAGGGCAGGGGTGAGTAGGCGGGGCGCATGATCTATCTGCGCTATGCCTATGTCGCCCTCGTCCTGTTCCTGACAACCATTATCCTGTCGCCATTGCAGATCGTGGCGCTGTGGCGCGGGTGGAAGATCGCGCGCAAGCTGCCGCGCTACTGGCACGTCGTCGCCTGTTTCGTGCTCGGCATTCGCATTCATGTCCATGGCGAGATCGAGCGGCAGCGCCCGCTGCTGTTGTCGGCGAACCACACCACCTGGCTTGATATCGTCGTGCTGGGCCGGGTTGCCGAGGTCTCCTTCATCGCCAAGTCGGAGGTCAAGACCTGGCCGATCTTCGGCCTGTTCGCGCGGTTGCAGAACTCGGTGTTCATCGAGCGCGCCGACAAGCGCGGCACGGGACGGCAGGTGGGATCGATCGCCGATCGGCTTGCCGGCGGCGAGATCATCATCCTGTTTCCCGAAGGCACGACCTCTGACGGCAACCGGATCTATCCGATCAAATATTCGCTGTTCGGCGCGGCATCCTCCGCCGTTCCGCTCTCGCCCACGGGCAAGGTTCATGTCCAGCCGGTCGCGGTCGCCTATACCGGCATCAGGGGGCTGCCGATGGGCCGCTTCCTGCGCCCGATCGTGGCCTGGCCCGGCGATGTCGAAATGCTGCCCTCGCTTGCCGGCGTCATCAAGGCGCGCGCGCTCGATGTTGATGTCTGTTTCGGCGAGCCCGTGGTGTTCGATGCCGAGACCCGGCGCAAGGAGGCGGCCGCCGAGGTGGAGGCCCGGATGCGCACGTTGCTTGCCGAGCGGCTGCGCGGACGCTGACCATTTTTTGATTTTCTCTTTTTTCATTTTCTCCGCGGCCAAAGCGCGTTAAAAGGCCGCCATGAGCGAACAGACAACTCTTCCGAGCCCCGGCATCTCGAACCAGCGCAAGGTCTTCATCAAGACCTATGGCTGTCAGATGAACGTCTATGACAGCGAGCGCATGGGCGAGGCGCTGGCCGCCGACGGCTATCAGCCGACCGAGGTGATCGAGGATGCCGATCTCATCCTGCTCAACACCTGCCACATTCGCGAAAAGGCCGCCGAGAAGGTCTATTCCGCGCTCGGGCGTTACCGCGACCTGAAGGCGGAACGCCTGAAGCAGGGGCGCGAGACGATGATCGGGGTCGCGGGCTGCGTCGCCCAGGCCGAGGGCGAGGAAATCCTCCGCCGCGCGCCGGATGTCGACGTGGTCATCGGCCCGCAGACCTATCACCGCCTGCCGGAGGCATTGCGAAAGGCCAAGACCGGCGAGCGCGTGGTCGATACCGAATATGCGGTCGAGGACAAGTTCGACTATCTGCCGAAGAAGGAACGCGGCGTTCGCCCGAAGAATGTCTCGGCGTTTCTGACCGTGCAGGAAGGCTGCGACAAGTTCTGCACCTTCTGCGTGGTGCCCTATACCCGCGGCTCCGAAATCTCGCGCTCCACCAGACAGATCGTCGATGAAGCGCGGCGGCTCGCCGAAAACGGCGTGCGCGAGATCACGCTGCTCGGCCAGAACGTCAATGCCTGGCATGGCGAGAGCGCCGACGGCGCGGACTGGGGCCTCGGCGACCTGCTGTTCCACCTTGCCGAAATCAAAGGCATCGAGCGGTTGCGCTACACCACCAGCCATCCGCGCGACATGGATGACCGGCTGATGCAGGCCCATCGCGACCTGCCGAAGCTGATGCCCTATCTGCACCTGCCGGTGCAGGCCGGTTCCGACCGTATCCTCAAGGCCATGAACCGCCGCCATACGGCGGAGGAATATCTGGCGCTGATCGAGCGCATCCGCGCCGCCCGCCCGGATATCGCGATGTCTGGCGATTTCATCGTCGGCTTTCCCGGCGAGACCGAGGAAGATTTCCAGGCGACGCTCGCGCTTATCGAAAAGGTGCGTTACGCCCAGGCCTTCTCGTTCAAATATTCGCCCCGTCCCGGCACGCCCGGCGCGGAGCTTGGCGATCAGGTGCCGGAGGCCGAGAAGGCCGATCGGCTGCAACGGCTTCAGGCGATGCTCACCCGCCATCAGCTCGAATTCGCGCAATCGCGGGTCGGCATGGAGATGGATATCCTGCTGGAAAAGCCGGGCCGCAATCCGGGCCAGCTCATTGGCCGTTCGCCCTGGCTGCAATCCGTCGTGATCGATGGGGGAGAGGCCGAAATCGGCGATCTGGTGCGGGTGCGCATCACCGATGCGGCCACCAACAGCCTCGCCGGCGTGCGGATCGCCTGATTGATGACAGTCCGATGAATTTGTCGAGGCGAAATACAAATCGCTTCACAAAGTTGAGAATCGCGATTAGCCTTCCTATATGAAGCTTGATTGGCGAACAGAGACTCACATTTCTGCCGTTTTCCTTCTGTCTTTGACTGAACGATCCCCTATGTATCGTATCGAAGAGGACGCTGCCGGCCTGAACCCGGACAGCGGAGCGCTTTGCGTTGAACCGAGGAGCAGAACCGCTTGACCGCTACTGAAATGGTTGTATCGCACGGAAAACCGGCCGGCCCGGATGCCAGCCACTTCGTGCTCACCTTCGAGAACAATCGCTATGCCAGCGAATTGTTCGGTCAGTTTGACGAGCATCTGAAATTGCTGGAAAAGGAGCTTGGCGTCGATGCCGTGGCGCGCGGCAACTCCGTGGCGCTGAGCGGTCCGACGCTCGCCACCCATCAGGCGCGTCGCGCGCTGGATTATCTCTACGCCCAGCTTCAAAAAGGCGCGCAGCTGGAGAAATCCGATGTCGAGGGCGCGATCCGCATGGCGCGGGCGGCCGACGACCAGTTGACCCTGCCGACGCTGGAGCGCAAGGCGCGGCTTTCGATGTCGCAAATCTCGACGCGCAAGAAGTCGATCGCCGCCCGCACCCCCGCCCAGGACGGATATATCCGGGCGATGGAGCGCAACGAACTGGTGTTCGGCGTCGGCCCCGCGGGCACCGGCAAGACCTATCTCGCCGTCGCCTATGCCGCCCAGCTTCTGGAACGCGGGGCGATCGAGAAGATCATCCTGTCGCGCCCCGCCGTCGAGGCCGGCGAACGGCTCGGCTTCCTGCCGGGCGACATGAAGGAGAAGGTCGATCCCTATCTCCGTCCGCTCTATGACGCGCTCTACGACATGATCCCGGGCGACCGGGTGGAGCGGGCGATGACGGCGGGCGTGATCGAGATCGCGCCGCTCGCCTTCATGCGCGGTCGTACGCTGACCAATGCGGCGGTGATCCTCGACGAGGCGCAGAACACGACCTCGATGCAGATGAAGATGTTCCTGACCCGGCTTGGCGAGAATTCGCGGATGATCGTCACCGGCGATCCGAGCCAGGTCGACCTGCCGCGCGGCATCAAGTCCGGCCTCGTGGAAGCGCTCGGTGTGCTTCAGGGCGTGGAAGGCGTGTCGACCACGCGCTTTACCGACAAGGATGTCGTGCGCCATCCGCTGGTGGCGCGCATCGTCGCGGCCTATGAGGGCAGGGGACGCACGCCCGAGACGAATGAAGGCGGCGCCGGCTGATATGGCCGCATTCGATTTTCAGGTGAGCCGGGAGGCCGAGGGCTGGCCCGACGAGACGCAACTGGAAGCGCTGGCCTCCGACGTGATCCGGGTTGCTGCGCTCTTTCTGGAAAAGGAGGAGGGGCAGCCGTTTCCAGCCCAGCCTGCCGAACTGTCGCTGGTGTTCACCGACGACGCGGCGATACGGGAAATCAATGCGGAATGGCGCGACAAGGACAAGCCCACCAATGTGCTGTCCTTTCCCGCCTTTCCGGTCACGCCCGGCGCGATGCCGGGGCCCATGCTCGGCGATATCGTGATTGCCCGGGAAACCGTGGCGCGCGAGGCCGGGGAGCTCGAAAAGAGCTTCGACGATCATCTTACCCATCTCCTGGTGCATGGATTTCTGCATCTTTTGGGGTATGATCATATCGAAAACGACGATGCGGAGGTTATGGAGCGTCTCGAGACTCGCATTTTGGCCACACTTGGCCTATCTGATCCCTATCAGGGCAGCGACCCTCTCTAACGCCTAAGGAACGATGAACCAGCAACAGATTGTACCGCTCGGTGACAGCGGTCAGGATTCCGACGACGGATCCGAGCTCGACGAGCCTAACAGTCCGGAGACGGGCAGAAATACTCAGAAATCGTCAGCCTCGCCCCTCAAGGGCCTTCTCCTGTACTTCAAGCGCAACGGGCACGGTTCCTCGCGCCTGCGCGAAGACCTTGAGGATGCGCTCTCCCCCAACAATTCCAGCGACAACGACTTCTCGCCTGAAGAGCGGGCGATGCTCAACAACATCCTGTCCTTCCGCGAGGTGCGGGTCGAGGATGTGATGGTGCCGCGCGCCGATATCGATGCGGTGGATCAGTCGATGACGATCGGCGAGCTGCTGCTGGTGTTTGAAAACTGCGGCCATTCGCGCATGCCGGTGTTCTGCGAAACGCTGGATGATCCGCGCGGCATGGTCCATATCCGCGATCTTCTGGCCTATCTTTCCAAGCAGGCGCGCGGTCGCCGGCGCGGTCGCCCGGCCAATGCCCGCGAGGCCGCCAAGAACGGATCGCTGAAGGCAAGCGAGGTCAAGCCGACGGAGCGCCAGACCAAGCCCGCCCAGAACACTTTCGATCTCGGCAAGGTCAATCTCGACAGAACCATCCTCGAAGCCGGGTTGATCCGGCCGGTGCTGTTCGTGCCGCCCTCCATGCTTGCCTCCGACCTGTTGCAGCGCATGCAGGCGGGCCGCACCCAGATGGCGCTGGTGATCGACGAATATGGCGGGACCGACGGGCTGGTATCGCATGAGGATATCGTCGAGATGGTGATCGGCGAGATCGACGACGAGCATGATTCCGAGGAAGCGATGTTCACCCGCGTTTCCGACGATGTTTATCTCGCCGATGCGCGCGTCGAGCTTGAGGATATCGCCGAGGCGATCGGTCCCGATTTCGAGATCGGCGAGCATGCCGAGGATGTCGATACGCTGGGCGGGCTGATCTTCTCGACCATCGGCCGCATTCCGGCGCGCGGCGAGGTGATCCAGCTTTCGGGCTTCGAGGTTCATATTCTCGATGCCGATCCGCGCCGCATCCGCCGCGTCAGGATTTTGCGCAAGCGCGGTCCGGCGCGCCGCCGTTCCGTCGCCCGCGCGGAGAGCCAGGATGAAAGCCGCGATGCCGCCCGGCATGAGGAACATGATGCTTCCTATGACGAGGACATCGACAGCGAAACGCATGACGAGCGATAGGCGGCGCTGACCCGCCGGAAGGGACTGCGCCTTTGCAACGGCTTTCGGCCTATCTGGCAAAACTGACGGGCTGGCCGCGGCGGTGGATGCAGTTTGCCGCCGGCGCGGTCGCAACCTTTGCGCTCGCGCCTTTCGGGCTGACGCCCGTGATGTTCATCGCCCTGCCGCTTATGGTCATGGTCATGGACGGGGCGCTTTCGGGCAAGACGCTGAAGCCGCGTCTCAGGGCCGGTTTCGGGGTCGGTTGGTGGTTCGGCTTTGGCTATTTCGTTTTCGGGCTGTGGTGGCTTGGCGTCGCGATCTGGAAGGATGGCGCATACTGGGCGCTGCCGCTCGCCGTTCTTGGCTTTCCGGCCGGACTTGCGCTGTTTTACGGACTGGCGGGGGCGCTGGCGGCCTCTTTCTGGCGGCCGGGGCCGATGCGCCTGATCGCTCTCGGCGCGGCGATGGTCGCGGCGGAGTGGCTGCGCGGGCATCTCGCCACCGGCTTTCCCTGGAACGCGATCGCCTATACCGCGATGCCGACGCCGCTGTTCATGCAGGCGATCCGGTTGACCGGGCTCTATGTGATGGGCGGCTTTGCCGTCTATGTCTTCGCAAGCCCCGCGCTTCTGGCTGAGCGATCCGGTCGGCGTATCGGAGTGGCGCTTGCCCTCGTTTTCGTGGCCGTCGATATCGGCTACGGCTGGCATCGGCTCGCAAACGTGCAGCCTGCCGACGGGCGCGAGGTAGGGCTTCGGCTGGTTCAGCCTGCTTTCGAAGAGGCCGACTGGCGCACGGAGGAAGGGCGCGACAGGGTGTTTGCCACGCTGCTGGAGCTTTCTTCCGATCCGGCCGGATATGCCGGAAAGAGCCCCGATATCATCATCTGGCCGGAAAGCGTTCTTCCCTTCACGATCGAAGCGCGGCCCGATGCCCGCACCGCGATCGGCGAGATGCTGAAGCCGGGGCAGACGCTTGTGTTTGGCGCGGCAAGCTTTGCGGGGCGCAAACCCGATGGCTGGCCCGAATTCTACAACGCGGTCTACGTGCTGGATGATGCCGGGAGAACCGTTTCCGTTTCCGGCAAGACCCATCTCGTGCCCTTTGGCGAGTATCTGCCGTTCGAGGATTTCTTCCGCGCGATCGGGCTCGATGCGCTGACGACCTTGCCGGGCAGCTATGTTCCTGTTGATAACCGCCAGATGCTGCTGCTCCCGGATGGCGCCGCGCTCTATCCGCTCATCTGCTATGAGGCGGTTTTTCCGCGACTGGTGGAGGGGCAGGCTGCGGGTGCGTCAGCTCTGGTGAACGTTACCTATGATGCCTGGTTCGGGCGGACGCCCGGGCCCTTCCAGCACTTTGCCCAGGCGAGATTAAGGGCGGTCGAGGCCGGCAAGCCGTTGATACGGGTCGGCGAAAACGGCGTCACGGCGATGGTTGATCCATATGGACGGATCATCGACCGGCTGCCATTTGACCGGCGTGGCGTACTCGATGGTAGGGTCAGCTTACGTTAGGAAATTAAAAGATGCGCGCGGTCCTGCGTGTCCTTAAATTGCCACACTATATGCTGAATTAGCAAATCTTTACTCATCTCATGGTTTTATATTTCGCGCAGAATTGACCGCTTTACTCCAAAATTGCATAGTGACCGCACTTGGCACTCAACTATGGCTTTTTGGTCGCTTAATCGATGGGTTGCATAGCTCTCCGGCACAGTGACGGGGCCTTTATGTCAGGTTAAAAAAACAGGACGAACAATGACAGAAAACAAGAAGAAGCCGAACCCCATTGACGTGCACGTCGGGAGTCGGATCAGGTTGCGCCGGACAATGTTAGGAATGAGCCAGGAGAAACTCGGCGAGAGCCTTGGCATCACCTTTCAACAGATTCAGAAATACGAAAAGGGCACCAATCGCGTTGGCGCCAGCCGATTGCAGAACATCTCGACCATTCTCAATGTGCCGGTCTCGTTCTTTTTCGAGGACGCACCCGGCGAACAGGGCATTGGCGCCGCGGGAATGGCGGAGGCTTCGAGCTCGAGCTATGTGGTCGATTTTCTCTCGTCTTCGGAAGGGCTTCAGCTGAACCGCGCCTTTGTGAAGATCAACGACGCCAAGGTTCGGCGCAGGCTTGTGGACTTGGTCAAGTCACTGGCGGCTGAAGCGGAATGAGGTAACAGGGTGATTTTGACGCATTGTGGGGGAGAGCGCTCTGCTCTCCTCGGGTCAAGGCATGCGTCAAAGTCCACCTGGGTTTCGGGGACATAAAGATATACTGATATCGTTGTGCGCTTGTCATAGCCACGCGAAGCGTTTATCAAAATCGGGCCAATTTCTATGTGGGGAATCCCGATGCGCGCCAACTATCTTTTCACTTCCGAATCCGTTTCAGAAGGCCATCCGGACAAGGTCTGCGACAGAATTTCCGACGAAATTGTCGACCTCGTCTATCGCGAGGCCGTGAAGACCGGCGTTGATCCCTGGTCGGTGCGCGTCGCCTGCGAAACGCTCGCCACCACGAACCGCGTCGTCATCGCCGGCGAGGTCCGTCTGCCGCCGAGCCTGATGAAACTGGACAAGAACGGCAACGAGATCGTCAATCCCTCGCGGTTCAAGTCTGCCGCGCGCCGCGCCATCCGCAATATCGGCTACGAGCAGGACGGCTTCCACTGGAAGACCGCGCGCATCGATGTGCTGCTGCATGCCCAGTCCGCCCATATCGCCCAGGGCGTCGACAGCGCCGCCGACCGGCAGGGCGACGAGGGCGCTGGCGACCAGGGCATCATGTTCGGCTTCGCCTGCCGCGAAACCCCGGAACTGATGCCGGCGCCGATCTATTACGCCCACCGTATTCTCCAGACCCTGTCGGAAGCCCGCAAGGGCGGCGAGGGCGACGTCGCGAAGCTCGGGCCCGACGCCAAGAGCCAGGTGACCGTGCATTACAAGGACGGCAAGCCCGCGGCCGTGACCTCGATCGTGCTGTCGACCCAGCATTTCGACGAAAGCTGGGATTCCCAGAAGGTCCGCAGCGTGGTCGAGCCCTATATCCGCGAAGCGCTCGGGGAACTGCCGATTGCCGATGATTGCGTGTGGTACATCAACCCCACCGGCAAGTTCGTCATCGGCGGGCCGGATGGTGACGCCGGCCTTACCGGCCGCAAGATCATCGTCGACACCTATGGCGGGGCAGCCCCCCATGGCGGGGGCGCGTTTTCGGGCAAGGACACCACGAAGGTCGACCGCTCGGCGGCCTATGCCGCACGTTATCTGGCGAAGAACGTGGTGGCTGCCAATCTTGCCGAGAAATGCACGATCCAGCTTGCCTATGCGATCGGCGTCGCCCAGCCGCTGGCCGTCTATGTCGATCTGCACGGAACCGGCAAGGTGACCGAGGAAGAGGTGGAGAAGGCGATCCGCGCCGTGATGGATCTGTCGCCCTCCGGCATTCGCCGCCATCTCGATCTCAACAAGCCGATCTACGCCAAGACCGCCGCCTACGGCCATTTCGGCCGCAAGGCCGGGCGCGACGGGTCGTTCTCCTGGGAACGGCTCGATCTGGTGAAGCCGCTGAAACTGGCTCTGAAAGGCTGATTGCGTAAGGTGACCGGCGACAATCAGAATGTAACAGGGCGGGCTTTTTTCGGCCGCCGCAAGGGCAAGCCGCTGCGCGACCGACAGGCGCGTAACCTGGCTGAGCTTTTGCCCACGCTCGCCATCGATCCCGGCACGCCGGCACCCGCCGACCTCCGCGAGGCTTTCGCGGCGCCGGTGGAGCGGGTGCGGCTCGAGATCGGCTTCGGCGGCGGCGAGCATCTGTTCCACCGCGTCGAGGAAAACCCGAAGACCGGCTTCATCGGCGTCGAGCCCTTCGTCAATTCCATGGCCAAGCTGCTGGGGCGGGTGGAGGAGCGCACGCCCGGCAATCTCAGGCTCTATGACGACGACGCCGTCGATATTCTGGATTGGCTGCCGGATGCTTCGATCGATCAGATCGACCTGCTCTATCCGGACCCGTGGCCGAAGAAAAAGCACTGGAAGCGCCGCTTCGTCTCGCAGCCGAATCTCGAGCGGTTCCACCGGGTGCTGAAGCCGGGCGCGACGTTCTGCTTCGCCTCCGATATCGACAGCTACATCAACTGGACGCTGCTGCATTGCCGGCGGCATGGCGGCTTCGCGTGGCAGGCGCGCGCGGCTGCCGACTGGCTGACACCCTACGACAACTGGCCGGGAACGCGTTATGAGGACAAGGCGAAGCGGGAAGGGCGCGGCAGCGCCTATCTGACGTTTATCCGACGTTGAGAGGCAGGTTACCGGTTCAGTGCAGCGTGACCGTCTTCAGGTCGTCTTCCATCGCCTTGAAGAACACGCTGGTCCGGTTTTCGGTCAGAAGCAGCAGCGCGCCGTCCGCGCTGAAAAGGGCCCAGAGCTTGTCGGCGGACTTGAGGTTGGCCGCATCCGGGAAATGGCGCAACGCTTCGGTCCGCTCGAACTCTCGAAAATAGCCGAGATGCCCCGTACCGAATTCCGCGAGACTTTCGAGGGATTGTTCCGCACCCGGGATTTTCATGAAGCGATTTCCTGCAAAAGACCTGAGACATTCAGGCAAACCGTCCGGAAAGGTCGGGAGCCCTTTGTTTTTACGAGCCTATTGTGAAACGGAAATCTTAATTTTTCGTACCTCCTGAGGATGTTGCGCGAGGTCGATCGACAATAATCCGCGCTCCAGGCTTGCGCGGATCACCTCCATGCCGTCGGCAAGCGCGAACTGGCGGCGGAACTGGCGGCCGGCGATGCCGCGAAACAGATATTCGCCCTCATCGCGCTCCTCCGCCTTGCCGCTGACGATGAGCACCGAACCCTCGATCACGACGTCGAGCTCGCTCGCGGCGAAACCGGCAACGGCGAGCGTGAGGCGCAGAAAACCAGGCTCCTTCCCGCCGGGAAACCAGGCGACGTCGAAGGGCGGGTATCCGGATGCGCCTTTTACCGCGTTCGAGCTATCCTGCCTTTCGGCGAACCTTGGGTCGAATCTGAGGTCAATTCTGGGCATGGTCGTTTCCGTCTTTTGCCTTGCAGTTTGCCAAGCGCGGTTCGCCTTGACAATCCGCGAGCGAGTGTCCATTCACAGCGCCTGCCTGTTCAATTCGGATTTATATAATGAGCCCACGGAAAATCATAATCGATACCGATCCCGGCCAGGACGACGCGGCTGCCATCATGCTGGCGCTTGGAAGCCCCGAGGAGATCGAGGTGCTCGGCATCACGGCCGTGGCCGGCAATGTGCCGCTTGCCAGAACCGAGCGCAATGCCCGCATCGTCTGCGAGCTTTCCGGGCGTCCGGATATCAGGGTCTTCGCCGGCTGCGACAAGCCTATGCGCCGTCCGCTGGTCACGGCGGAACATGTGCACGGCTCGACCGGTCTCGATGGCACGGAGCTTGCCGAGCCGACCATGCCGCTCCAAGAGCAGCATGCCGTCGATTTCATCATCGAGACGCTGCGCACCGAACCTGAAAAGACGGTCACGCTTTGCACGCTCGGCGCGCTTACCAATGTCGCGACGGCGTTTGAAAAGGCGCCGGATATCGTGGACCGTGTCCAGGAAATCGTGATGATGGGCGGCGGCTATTTCGAGGGCGGCAACATCACCCCGTCCGCCGAATTCAACATCTATGTCGATCCGGAAGCCGCCGATATCGTGTTCCGCTCGGGCATTCCGATCGTGATGATGCCGCTTGACGTGACCCATCAACTGCTCTGCCTCAAGGAGCGGGTCGATCGCATTGATGCGATCGGGCGTCCGGCGGCGAAGGCGATGGCCGCGATGCTGCGTTTCTACGAGCGCTTCGATGTCGAGAAATACGGCTCCGATGGCGGGCCGCTGCACGACCCGGCGGTGACCGCCTATCTCATCCGTCCGGAGCTGTTTTCCGGGCGGCACTGCAATGTCGAGATCGAGACGCAGTCGCCGCTGACCTTGGGCGCGACCGTCATCGACTGGTGGCGCGTCACCGACCGCAAGCCCAATGCGCTCGTCATCGGCAAGGCCGATGCCGATGGCTTCTTCGCGCTTCTGACGGAGCGGCTGGCGCGGCTTTGAGGTGCTGAATGTGAAGGGTCAGCCGGCGAGCTTTGCCGGCTTCGGCCCGCCATAGGCCCAGTCGAGCAATTCGACGGTGTGCAGGATCGGCGTCTTGGTGCCGCTGGCGATCTGGGTGATGCAGCCGATATTGCCGGTTGCGATGATATCCGGCTTCAGCGCTTCGATATTCTTGACCTTGCGGGCCTTCAGCTTTGCCGAGATCTCCGGCTGCATGATGTTGTAGGTGCCGGCCGAACCGCAGCACAGATGCCCTTCAGCGGGTTCCCTGACGGCAAAGCCCGCTGCCTCCAGCAGCAGCTTCGGCGCGGCCTTGATCTGCTGGCCGTGCTGCATGGAACAGGCCGAGTGATAGGCCACCGTGACGCCCTTTCGCGGCTGTTCGCCAAGGCGAAGCGTCGAAAGATATTCGGTGATGTCTTTCGCCAGCGCGGAGACGCGGGTGGCCTTTTCGGCATAGGCCGGGTCCTGCGCCAGCATATGGCCGTAATCCTTGATCGTGGTGCCGCAGCCCGACGCGGTGATGATCACGGCATCCAGCCCGCCGGCCTCGATTTCCCGCGTCCAGACATCGACATTGCGCCGGGCCTCGGCAAGCGCCTGCTCCTCGCGGCCCATGTGGTGAACCAGCGCGCCGCAACAGCCTTCGCCCTT
>NZ_DEPM01000156.1:0-21149 GCF_002358775.1 Martelella sp. UBA3392 | reverse complement strand
ACGCGCAGCTCGGCTTCGTAATTATCGGTCTCGCCGCTGAAATGCGCGTCAATCCGGGCGTCGAGCAGAGGTCGGTCATCGGGATGAATCCGGTCCCGGAAGGCGTCGATCGTGACCGGAGCGAGCTCCTCTAGCGAATAGCCGAGCATGGCCGCCCATTCGTCATTCACACGGTTTTCGCCGGTGATGACGTTCCACTCCCAGGTGCCGGCACCCGTGCCCTCGATGATCTGGCCGAGCCTGCGTCTTTCGGCCCGCAGAGCCATTTCGATCTGACGGCGATAGGTGACGTTCTCGACAATGCCGATTGACCGCAGCACCTCTCCTGATGCCCCGCGCTCGATCACGGCCGAAAGCAGCACCTCGATCACCGCGCCGGAACGGGTGGTCATCTGCGCCTCGACATCCTCGTAGTATCCTTCGCTCGCAAGCGCCGGCAGCAATTCGGTGCGGAAACGCCGCGCTGATGACCCCGGCATGAAATCCGCGAGAGGCCGGCCGAGCACGTCCTCCCGGCAATAGCCCATCACCTCCAGCCAGCGGTCGCTGACGCTCAAGAGCCGGCCGTCGGGATCAAGCGCGTGAAGCATCGCCGGCGTGGACTGATAGAGCCGGCGCAGCCGCTGCTCCGCCTGTGACAGCTCGTTCTGCGTCGCCAGGATATCGGAAATATCGCGGATGATTTCGGTGGCGCCCACAATATCGCCGTCTTCGGAAACCACCGGACCGATCGACACGGAGACCGGAATGGCCGACCCGTCCCTGTGCCTGCGTTCCGTGCGGATCGTGCGGGCATTGCCGAGTTCCCTCAGCCGCGAATACGGGTCGTATGCGGCTGTATCGTCGCCCGCCATGATGCCGGCCGAAGCGCCCAGGGCCTCATCAGCCGCATAGCCGAACATGCGCTCGGCGGCCCTGTTCCACCGGGTGATTCGGCCGCCCATATCCATGGTGACGATCGCGTCCTCGCTGTTCTGCAGGATCGATTGCGTCTCGGCCGCGGCGGCCAGCAATTCATTTTCGTGCAGGAAAGCCCGGCGCATCTCCAGCGCCCTGGCCGTCGCTTCCGCAAGATGGCTCAGAATCTGCCGCTGCTCGTCGGAAAGGCTGCGCGCTTCCATATCGATGACGCAGAGAGAGCCGACATTCTCACCGCCGGACAGCTTGAGGGGCACGCCGGCGTAAAAGCGTATTCCCGGATTTCCGGTAACGAAGGGGTTTGCCGCGAAGCGCTCATCCTTGCGGGCATCGCCAACCTCGAGAAGCCCCTCGCCTTCGATTGCGTGGGTGCAGAACGACAGGCGCCGCTCGGTCTCCACCAGACCTTCGAGGCCGACATTCGCCTTGAACCACTGACGATCCCTGTCGAT
The DNA here is from genome assembly GCF_002358775.1 of Martelella sp. UBA3392. NCBI lineage: Bacteria > Pseudomonadati > Pseudomonadota > Alphaproteobacteria > Hyphomicrobiales > Aurantimonadaceae > Martelella > Martelella sp. UBA3392. Next base: position 19,779 of record NZ_DEPM01000156.1, on the reverse strand, counting down.
CAGCGAAATCAGGGATACGGGCGTGCCACAAACCAGTGCCGCCGCCCTGGCGAGCGCATCGAACTCCGCCTCCGGCTGCGTGTCGATCACCTCGAGCTTGCGCAGCGCCGCGAGACGCTTCTCCTCCGCATTTGGCTTCAGGGGGCTATTCAATGGCGCTCGTCCTGATACCGGTAAGATACTCTATGACATTTTAGCATAGCATGAAAAACGTTCCCCGTAACACGTCCAGGCCGAGGCCCGGACATCTACGGCCTCGCTTCATGATATGAAGCGCAAAGCAAATTTTTCAACCAGGCAAGGTCTGACCGGACCAAACGGCGATGAACGCTGCCGCAATATGTAAGTTTATACTAACTAAACTACATATAAAAAAACCCGGAACGCGAGGCTCCGGGTTTTTCGCCTAACAGCGAGATCAGGAGTTGCAAGCTTCCTTGAGGCCCTTGCCGGCCGTGAACTTCGGAACGTTGCGCGCCGGGATATCAACTTCGGCGCCGGTCGAAGGGTTGCGCCCCTTGCGCGCGGCGCTGTGGGATACCGTGAAGGCGCCGAAGCCGGCGAGACGGACTTCGCCGCCATTCTTCAGTTCGCCCTGAACGGCGTCGAATACAGCGTCTACAGCGGAGGCCGCGTCGGTCTTCGACAGGCCAGCCTTTTCAGCTACGGATGCTACGAGTTCACTCTTGTTCATGTTTCCACCCTTTCTCAAATGGTTCGAAACGAGGTCTTGTCTCAGGGGTTTAGTTACACTCCACCAAAGCCCGCTGCAATTCAAAAGCCTTGCGTGGCAGGGAATTGCAAGGGGTTTGGGGCATTTTGCACGCAAAAGGCCGGTTGAAAACCGGCCTCCTGCGCCCCTTTTCCACAGGAGCCCGTGAAAAGTGGCAATTGTTCGACCTCAATGGGCCACTGATTTGACCGAGTCGCCTTCCGATTCATCGCTCGAAATCGCGACCGGATCAGCTTCCGGGTCCCACTCGATGGGCTTCGGAACCTCCAGCAAGGCGTGCTGAAGCACCTCGCCCATGCGCGATACCGGCACGATTTCGAGACCGTTCTTGACGTTGTCCGGGATGTCCGGCAGGTCCTTGGCGTTCTCTTCCGGGATCAGCACCTTGGTGATGCCGGCGCGCAGTGCCGCAAGCAGCTTTTCCTTCAGCCCGCCGATCGGCAGAACCCGACCGCGCAGCGTGATCTCGCCCGTCATCGCCACGTTCTTGTGGATCGGAATTCCGGTCATGACCGACACGATGGCCGTGGCCATGGCGACGCCGGCAGACGGACCGTCCTTGGGTGTGGCGCCTTCCGGAACGTGGACGTGAATGTCGTACTTCTCGAACATAGGTGGCTTGATTCCGAAGTCGACGGCGCGCGAGCGGACATAGGATGCCGCTGCCGAAATCGATTCCTTCATCACGTCACGCAGATTGCCGGTAACGGTCATGCGACCCTTACCCGGCATCATCACGCCCTCGATCGTCAGCAACTCGCCGCCGACTTCGGTCCACGCCAGGCCGGTGACAATGCCGACCTGATCGTCGCCTTCCGCCTCGCCGTGGCGATAGCGCTGAACGCCGAGATAATCGGGTAGATTGTCTGCGGTGATATGGACCTCGGTCTTGTCGCCCTTGACGATTTCGGTCACGGCCTTGCGGGCGAGCTTCATCAGCTCGCGCTCAAGGCTGCGCACGCCCGCCTCGCGGGTATACTGCTGGATCGTACGGGTCAGCGCGCCGTCATCGACCGAGAACTCCTCGGGCTTGAGCGCATGCTCGCGGATCGCCTTCGGCAGAAGGTGACGACGGGCGATCTCCAGCTTCTCGTCCTCGGTGTAACCGGCGATGCGGATGATCTCCATACGGTCCATCAGCGGGCCCGGAATATCGAGCGTGTTCGCCGTGGTGATGAACATCACGTTCGACAGATCGTATTCGACCTCAAGATAGTGGTCCATGAACGTCGCGTTCTGTTCCGGATCCAGCACCTCGAGCAGGGCCGACGACGGATCGCCGCGGAAATCGGCGCCCATCTTGTCGATTTCATCAAGCAGGAACAGCGGATTGCTCTTTCCGACCTTCTTCATCGACTGAACGATCTTGCCGGGCATCGAACCGATATAGGTCCTGCGGTGACCGCGAATTTCGGCCTCGTCACGCACGCCGCCAAGCGCCATGCGCACATATTCGCGGCCGGTAGCCTTGGCGATCGACTGGGCGAGCGAGGTCTTGCCCACGCCGGGCGGGCCGACGAGGCACAGGATCGGGCCCTTGAGTTTCTTGGCGCGCGCCTGCACGGCGAGATACTCGACAACGCGTTCCTTGACCTTTTCCAGACCGAAGTGATCTTCCTCCAGCACCTTTTCGGCCGCCTTCAGATCACGCTTGATCTTCGACTTCGAGTTCCAGGGCAGACCGGTCAGCCAGTCGAGGTAATTGCGAACCACGGTCGATTCGGCCGACATCGGGCTCATATTGCGCAGCTTCTTCATCTCCGCGTCGGCCTTTTCACGGGCCTCCTTGGAGAGCTTGGTGTTCTTGATGCGCTCTTCGAGCTCGGCCATTTCGTCGCGGCCGTCCTCGCCCTCGCCGAGTTCCTTCTGAATGGCCTTCATCTGCTCATTCAGATAATACTCGCGCTGGGTCTTCTCCATCTGCCGCTTGACGCGGGTACGGATGCGTTTTTCGACCTGAAGGACGGAGATTTCGCCTTCCATGAAGCCGAGCGCCTTTTCCAGGCGGCTCTTGACGCTGGTGGTTTCCAGCATTTCCTGCTTCTCGGTCAGCTTGATCGCGAGATGCGAGGCCACCGTGTCGGCAAGCTTCGAGTAGTCCTCGATCTGGCCGGCGGCGCCGACAACCTCGGGCGAAACCTTCTTGTTCAGCTTCACATAGTTCTCGAACTCGGAAACCACCGAGCGCGACAATGCCTCGATTTCGACCGCGTCTTCTTCCGGCTCGGCCAGCACGCTGGCATTGGCTTCGTAGAAGTCGTTCTCCAGACGGACATCGTCGATCTGCGCACGCGCCTTGCCCTCGACCAGAACCTTGACGGTTCCGTCGGGCAGTTTCAGCAATTGCAGGACGTTGGCGATGGTGCCGATGCGATAGAGCGCATCGGGTTCCGGATCGTCATCGCCGGCATTGATCTGGGTGACGAGCATGATCTGGCGATCGGCGTTCATCACTTCTTCCAGCGCGCGGATGGACTTCTCGCGGCCGACGAACAGCGGAACGATCATGTGGGGGAAAACCACGATGTCACGCAAGGGCAACACGGGATAAGCGGCGGCTTCCGCTGCTGGCGCGTTCTGCGTCATGTCTTTTTCCTTTCCGACCGCCCGGAGGAAGACCGGGCAGTATTGACGGGTCGTTGGGAGCAACCCGTTGATTTCTTCTCAATTGTTGCGGAACAAGTGGCGCTTTGAAAGATCGATTTCAAGCTGTACCGCGAATTCGGCGGAACAAACCGGCAATCCGCGCCGTTTCGTGCCGGATGCGCCCTGAAACGACGCGGGCAGGACGATGAAACCGCCCTGCCCGCGCCAGATATAGTCAGAGTATGCCTGCCTCAGGCCGAGGCATTGGCCTTGTCGCCCGAGCGATTCTCATAGATGTAGAGCGGCTGCGCCGTTCCTTCGACCACCTCGTCCGAGATCACCACTTCCCGAACGCCCTTCATGGCCGGCAGTTCGAACATGGTGTCGAGCAGGATCTTCTCCATGATCGAGCGCAGGCCGCGCGCGCCGGTCTTGCGTTCGATCGCGCGGCGCGCAATGGCGAGCAGCGCGTCCTCGTGGAATGTCAGCTCGACATCCTCCATTTCGAACAGCCGCTGATACTGCTTGACCAGAGCATTCTTCGGCTCGGTCAGGATCTGCATCAGCGCCGCCTCATCAAGGTCTTCCAGCGTGGCGATCACCGGCAGACGACCGATGAATTCGGGGATCAGCCCGAACTTGACCAGGTCTTCCGGCTCCAGTTCGCGCAGCACATCGCCGACGCGGCGGTCATCGGCGGCCTTGACCGATGCGCCGAAGCCGATCGAGGTGCGCTCGCCGCGCGCCGAGATGACCTTGTCGAGGCCAGCGAACGCGCCGCCGCACAGGAACAGGATGTTGGTGGTGTCGACCTGCAGGAACTCCTGCTGCGGATGCTTGCGCCCGCCCTGCGGCGGCACGGAGGCAACCGTGCCTTCCATGATCTTCAAGAGCGCCTGCTGAACGCCCTCGCCCGACACGTCGCGGGTGATCGAGGGGTTGTCGGACTTGCGCGAAATCTTGTCGACCTCGTCGATATAGACGATGCCGCGCTGGGCGCGCTCGACATTGTAATCGGCCGACTGCAGCAGCTTCAGGATGATGTTTTCGACATCCTCGCCGACATAGCCGGCTTCCGTCAGCGTCGTCGCATCCGCCATGGTGAACGGCACGTCGATGATGCGGGCGAGCGTCTGGGCAAGATAGGTCTTGCCGCAGCCGGTCGGGCCGACCAGCAGGATGTTGGACTTGGAAAGCTCGATCTCGCCACCGCCCTTGGAGGCATGGGCCAGCCGCTTGTAGTGGTTGTGGACCGCCACCGACAGAATGCGCTTGGCGTGGTTCTGTCCGATCACATACTCGTCCAGAACCTCCATGATCTCCTGCGGCGTGGGCACGCCGTCGCTCGACTTCACCATCGAGGTCTTGTTTTCCTCGCGGATGATGTCCATGCACAGCTCGACGCATTCATCGCAGATGAAAACCGTCGGGCCAGCGATCAGCTTACGGACTTCGTGCTGACTCTTTCCGCAAAAGGAACAATAGAGCGTGTTCTTCGAGTCACCGCCATTGTTACCGCCGACTTTGCTCATTATCACTTCCTTCCAGTAAGCCGCCCGCCTTGAACGGCCACTATCATATTCGCTTTCTGCCGCCCTGAAGAACGCTCGCAAAACAAAAGGGCAACAACACGACGGGTCATGCCCGCTTCCAGGCCATGCCGTCAAGCCCGGCCCTGTTACGCACTACGAAGTCGTAACAGCTTCGGTTTGCCATACTATTAACGGCTTCAACGGCGGATAAAACCCCAAAAGCGTCGACCGGCGCGATTTGCATATCGCGATTGCAACTCTGCGACATCGCCGGGCCCCGTCAAAGGCGGCCATCCGATAATATCGACCGAATGGAGCCGATGCTCAGTTCGCGCCTTCGATTTCGCTGCGCGAGGTCATGACCTTGTCGATCAGACCCCAGTCCTGCGCTTCGCCCGCGTCCATGAAATGGTCACGATCGAGCGTGGTTTCAACTTCCTCGTAGGTCTTGCCGCAGTGCCGGACATAGACCTCGTTGAGCTTGCGCTTCATCTTGATGATGTCGCGGGCGTGGCGCTCGATGTCGGATGCCTGGCCCTGAAACCCGCCCGAGGGCTGGTGAACCATGATGCGCGCATTCGGCGTGGCAAAGCGCATGCCCTTTTCGCCGGCGGCCAGCAGCAGCGAGCCCATGGACGCTGCCTGGCCGACGCAAAGCGTCGACACGGCCGGACGGATGAACTGCATGGTATCGTAGATCGCCATGCCCGCCGTCACTACGCCGCCCGGCGAGTTGATGTAGAGCGCGATTTCCTTCTTCGGGTTTTCCGCTTCGAGGAACAGGAGCTGGGCGCAGATGAGCGACGCCAGATGGTCCTCGACCGGGCCGGTCAGGAAGATGATCCGCTCCTTCAGGAGGCGCGAATAGATGTCATAGGATCGTTCGCCGCGATTGGTCTGCTCCACGACCATGGGTACGAGGGCCATCGCGGTGTCTACGGGATTTGTCATGGCTTTCCTTCGGGCGCTGATCGCCGCCGGTCTCATTCGAATCTTTTCGTCCTCCCCTACATAGAGTGCCACACCTTGTCACTTCAAGAGATGGTTTGCTTCCGGCGCGACAGGTTTTCAGCGGCGAAGGTTCTTTTGTTCCCGTTTCAATTGTGTAAAACTTCACAAACTATCGCATTAAATCGTTTAGCACCAAAAATGGGTCAGGGCATATCTGGAGGATGGGTTGCACCCCCGCTATGCTCAGGTCCCGCATTGCAGATATTCGGGATTTCGATTTGCCCTATAACCTGACCGCAGTCATAGCCTGGTCAGCGGACAGCTTGCTTCTGGCCGCCTTTCTGCTTCCTCTCTGGTTGCGGAATCGGACACGTATGTATGTGCTTTACTGGGTGTTCGCTCTGCTCGCCCAGGGGATCGGCCTCGCGCTCCTTACGGTTGCCGGCCGGGACGACTTGCGTCTGATCGGAATGATAGCGTTCACAGGTCTCATCGGCGCCCGCGCGCTTTCGACCGCGGGGCTTCTCAGCCTTTGCGGCGAAGACCGGCCCGCCGCCTTCACGTCGGTGATCGTCGCGCTCTGGTTCGCTGCCGTGGTCGTCAGCAGGCTTGCCGGATTTGATAGCGTTGCCAATGTCGCCAGTTTCTACATCGCGGCCTTTACGGTCGCGATCTACGGCTTCTATTTCATGGCAAAAAACCTGCATGCGCTCAAAGGGCCGTTTCGCCAGTCGCTGATGGCGATCTTCGTCATTGAAGCCCTTACCTGCCTTGCCTTGCTCAGCGCCTACAATCTGCAGGAAGAGCCGCCTTCGCTTGGTAGCGCGACCACCTCGATCGCACTGATAACCGGTTTCGTGCTGTTCTCCCTGAAAGGCTTCCTCGCCGTTTGGCTGACGGTCGAGCGGCTGGAACGCGACCTGCGCGACCTCGCCTTCAGCGATCCGCTCACCGGCGTCCTGAACCGGCGCGGCGTCGTCGATGAAATCGAGAAAATGTCCCAGCGCTCCGCCAAATCGGACCAGTTCGCGTTTTTCTCTCTCGATCTCGATGACTTCAAGAGCATCAACGACGTTCACGGCCATAATGCGGGTGACAGGGCCTTGGTAAACTTCACGCACGTGGTGCGCCAATGCCTGCGTGAAAGGGACATATTCGGCCGGACGGGTGGGGAAGAGTTCGCGATCTTCACGCGGGTGACCGATCGAAACACCGCCGGCCAGATCGCGGAGCGGATCAGATCGACGCTGGAAGCCACCACGTTTCACGAGGACGGTCACGAGTTGAAGATGACCGTCAGCATCGGCGTCACGCTGATGCGCGGCCGCATCGGCAATATCGAATCCATGCTCAGCGAGGCCGACCGCGCGCTCTACCAGGCCAAGGGCGACGGACGCAATCGCATCGTGTTCTACGACGGCCCCATGCCGCAACCCGCAAAATCCGCCGATCGTGAGGTCGCGCTGGCCGTTTAGCGGCGGCAGGCTGCCTTAATATTCAGGCTTGGTCACGGGCGGCGCCTCAGCACCGCCCGTCACGCGCACCGCGTCAGATCTTGCTCAGAGCCTGTTCGAGATCGGCGATGATGTCATTGACATCCTCGATGCCGATCGACAACCGCACCACATCCGGACCCGCGCCGGCGGCAACCTGCTGCTCCGGCGTAAGCTGTGCATGGGTTGTGGATGCGGGGTGGATAACCAGTGATTTGGTGTCGCCGATATTGGCCAGATGCGAGAACAGTTCGAGCCCGCCGACAAAGGTCTTTCCGGCCTCGTAGCCGCCCTTCAGGCCGAAGGTGAAGACGGCCCCCGCCCCCTTCGGCGCGTAACGCTGCTGAAGCGCGTGATTGGGATCGTCCTCCAGCCCGCAATAGCCGACCCATGCCACCTTGTCCGAATGCTTCAGCCATTTGGCGACGGCGAGCGCATTGTCGCAATGGCGCTGCATGCGCAGCGGCAGGGTTTCGATGCCGGTCGCGATCATGAACGCGTTGAACGGCGAGATCGCGGGGCCAAGGTCGCGCAGGCTCAACACGCGGGCGCCGAGCGCGAAGGCAAGGTTGCCGAAGGCTTCGTGGATCACCAGACCGCCATATTCGCTGCGCGGCTCCGACAGCATCGGATACTTGCCGGATTTCGACCAGTCGAACGTCCCGCCATCAACCAGGATGCCGCCCATGGAGTTGCCGTGGCCGCCAAGGAACTTGGTCAGCGAATGCACGACGATATCCGCACCATGGGCAAGCGGGCGCACCAGATAGGGCGTCGCCATGGTGTTGTCGACGATCAGCGGCAGGCCATGGTCATGGGCGACCTTGGCGATCGCCTCGATATCGACGAAGGTGCCGCCCGGATTGGCAAGGCTTTCGATGAAGATCGCCTTGGTGCGATCGTCGATCTGGGAGGCGAAGCTGTCGAGATCGCCGGAATCGGCCCAGCGCACCTGCCAGCCGAAATTCTCGAAGGAATGGCCGAACTGGTTGATCGAACCGCCATAGAGACGACGCGCCGCGACGAAATTGTCGCCGGGCTGCATCAGCATGTGGAAGGTCAGGAGCTGGGCGGCGTGGCCGGAGGCAACCGCGAGCGCCGCCGAACCGCCTTCAAGCGCTGCGACGCGCTCTTCCAGCACGGCCGTGGTCGGGTTCATGATGCGGGTATAGATATTGCCGAATTCCCTGAGCCCGAACAGCGCCGCGGCGTGATCGGAATCATTGAAGACGAACGAGGTCGTCTGGTAGATCGGCGTCGCCCGCGCATTCGTTGCGCTGTCCGGCGCGGCGCCTGCGTGGATCGAGAGCGTCGAAAATCCCGGTTCCCGGTTTTCCATGATCAGTTCCTTCCCTGTGTTCTGCCCCGGCCGAAAGCACCCCTCCGGCTTTTTTGATCGGGATCAATGCTGTCTTTTATACAGGTGTCAGTATCGCTGTCGACAACGCGGAGAACAGCAATGGATTTTTTGATTGAAGGCCTTGCGGGAACCGATAGTGGCGCACACGGGCGGCATCGCGCAAATACGATCTTCCCCGCGATCTCCACGGCGCAGTTCGCCTTCGCCGAGCCGCGCGACGCCGCGGAAATGACCGAAATGATGAAGGCGCTCAACATCGACCCGGTCGAGGCGGAATTCCAGTATCGTCGGCTCTATTACGGCATGGAGGCCAATTGCGCCGGCTGCCGCGACAAGGACCGCTGCCGCGCCGATCTCGCAAGCAATACCGCCGCGGAAAACTTCCGCGACTATTGCGACAACGAGGCTTTGCTGAACGAGATGCGCGCGGACCCGGAGATGCTGCGCGAGGACGGCTGACCGTCAGGCGCCGATCAGACGCGGATATTCGATTGCCGGGCACCTGTCCATGATGACGGTCAGACCACGCGCCCGCGCTCGCTCGGCAGCGGCATCGTCACGGATATCGAGTTGCATCCAGATGACCCGCGGCAGCGGCGAGAGCGTCAGCGCCTCATCCACCACGCCGCCGACAAAAGCCGAGGCGCGGAAGATATCGACCATGTCGATTGCGCTGGGAATATCAGTGAGGTTGCCATAGACGGTTTCGCCGTGGATCGTCTTGCCCACAAGCCCCGGATTGACCGGCACGACCTCATAGCCCTTGGACATCAGAAAACCCATCACCCGATGGCTGGGCCGCTCCGGCTTGGGGGACGCGCCGACGAGGGCGATGCGTCGCACCGACTTCAGGACATCGATAATAATTGAATCGTCCATTTTAAGTTGTACCATGATGAAACAATTCCTCTAGATGCGGGTTATCAAGACAATCAGGGAGGCCCTTGCGGGTTTGGAGTTCATGAAAACTTTCATCGCGGCCGGTATGCTTCTGGCCTCAGTCGGGATAGCGGGCGCGCAGGAACCGATAAACCGATACGACATTCAGGATATGACCTGCAATCAGGTTCAGTCTATCCTGCGCCAGCAGGGCGCGGCAATCCTGCGCTATCCCTCGCCCAACGGCAATGGCCGCATCCTCTATGACCGCTATGTCGACAGCCCCGCCGTCTGCTTCGCGGAACTGGGCCATGCGGTCCAGCGCGTGGTCCCGACCAAGGACACCAATGCCTGTCCGACGCTGTCGTGCAAGCCCGGACCGCCCGAGTGCGACAACGGCATTCTGGGCTTTGACATGTTCGGCTGCATGGACGACAACTGAGCCGACTCAAATCGTTTTTGGACGAGCTAAACGAAAAACCCCCGGAACCGATAGGTTCCGGGGGTTCTGTTTTGGAAAAGGTCAGCCGCTTACCACTGCATCTGGAAGCGGACCTTGCCGGTGAGGCCGTAGCTGTCGCCGAAGTTCTCCAGCCCGGTCGATGCCGTCACGTCGCCATTGATGCCGAGCTTGCCATTGAGCCAGGTATAGCTGCCGCCAATACCGATCTCGCCGGTCCAGTCGCCATCGTCGGTCGACATGTTGACGCCCGAGACCCAGACTTCGCTCGGGTCGTTGGTGAAGTCGTAATAGACGTTGGCAATACCGTGGAGCGAAGCGCTGCGGGCTTCACCCGTCGCGGTGGTCCAGCTGGTGCGGTAATCGGTCTGCAGACCCATGCGCGCCGCGAGGCTGTCGCCATTCACCAGCGATACGTCTTCATTGTAGACGCCGGTGAAATCATCAAAGTTGACCGAGCCCCAGGTGAGCTGCGCCTGCGGGGTCATCGCCCAGCCCGGCGCCACGTCGAAGCGGTAACCCGTCTCAGCCGACAGCGAGTAGCCATAGGACTGCTGCATGCTGAGCGTAGACGTTCCGGCGATCGTGAGGTCATTGTTGATGACATTGCCGAACGCCTGACCATCGACGTAGAAGCCGTTATTGCCATACCAGGTCATCGTCGCCCCGAGGCCAAACAGCTGGCTGACGACATCGCCGCCGCCAACGCGGGAGCTGACGTCAGCATTGGCATTGGCATACTGGAAGACCAGACCGCCAACCACAAAGCCGCTCTCGGTTTCGCCGAATTGGCCATCAACGCCCATGCGAAGCCGGTAGATGTCGGCATTGTACGAGGCGTTCAACGTCCCTTCGCTACCGTCATAATGCTCGCGGCCGCCGGTGAAATCGGCCCAGACATAGCCCGGATCGGAGACATCACCGAGGTTCCAGTAGCGCTCGCCGACGCGATCCTGCAGCGAGTCGGGGCGGTTCAGCGTAAGCATCAGCTCGGGCAAGACCTCGTAGACCGGCGTGGCGTTGGAGAAATCGCCCGTCAGGAAGTACTGATTGCCGACCTCGCTCAGAGCGTAGGCATAGGCGCCCGAGACATTGTAGCCCGGCAGAACGAAGGCGCCCTGCTCGCCGCCGTCAAGCGTGATGATCTTGATCGGCTTGCCCGAGGCGTAACCCGTCGACAGCTCATTCAGCGAAAGCGTGGTGACGCCGCCGAGATAGGCGCCGTTGACCGTGAGCGTGTCGCCCAGCGCATTCGCAAGATCGACATCGATCGCGAGCGTACCGCCGCCGGTGAGGTTGCCCGTCACCGTCATGGCATCGCCCGTTGCCCCATCAACCGACGAGAGCGTCGAGCCGGAAGTCAGGAACATGTTGCCGTTGAAGACGGTGCTCTCGTTGACCTGAAGCGTCGAACCGTTGAGGTAGATCCCCTGCGACGCATCCGAAGTCGAACCGACGGTAATCGCCCCGCCCGTCAGCGTCAGCATGGTGTTGTCGAGGCTGAAGGTTTCCCAATTGGCGATGAGCGAACCCGCCGTCGTCGCTGAAACGCCGTCGAAGGTCAGCGCATCGACGCCATCGCCGCCATCAAACACCTCGGTGCCGTCGTAGATCGCGCCGCCGCCGAGATAGGCGGTGTCGTTACCCGCGCCGCCGTAGAAGCCGCTGTTGAGCGCGCCGCCGGTCCAGTTGAAGGCATCATTGCCGTCTTCGCCCTGGATATCGCCGGTCCAGGAACCGCCGGCCAGATTGAAGGTGTCATCGCCCGCGCCGAGCCAGGCCGTGCCGACGACCGTGCCGGTCGTGGTCACGGTGACCGCGCCGTCGAGATCGACAAGCGCCATGCCGTCATGGCCGCCGGAAGCAGTGATCGAGGCATCGGAGCCGATCATCACCGTGCCGGTCTGGCCGGCTTCGGAGTTGGTCTTGATGCCGATATCGGCAGAAACGGAACCGCCAAGAGCATTGACGGCGTAGGTTGCGCCCGTTCCAAACGTAAATGTGCCGAGTCCGACAGCCGCGCCGGGAACCGAAGCGGTCGAGGATATCGAGCCACCCGTCATCGTCAGGCTGGCCATACCGCCATTGTTCACCTGGGCGAGCGCGCCGACGACGTTGAGATCACCGGTGGAACTGCCATTCACAACGATGTCGCTAGCGGTTACGACGGTCGCATTGCCGTTGTCCGCAAGCGCGCCGATGCCGATAGCCGTAGCGCCATCGGAGCCGCCGATTGCACTGGCCTTGATATAGGATCCGGCTTCGGACGAGGAAGAGGCATCGCCGGCGCCATACGCCTCGCTGCCAACGCCGATCGCACCTGCAAATCCATTGGCTGCCGTCGACGTAGCTGTGATCGAAGCCATTGACTTCACATCAGCAGCAGCGTTGCCCACGCCCTCTGTCTCGGTATTGAGGCCTATTGCTTCCGCATCACCGCTGGCGCTGCTCGCCGATGCCGAGACCACGCCGGCCAGGCTGGAACGGGCATTGCCATCGCCTGCGGCAATGTTCTCCGCGCCGATCGCATCTGAATAAAACTCTCCGATCGCGGACACGCCGATCGAAGCGCCCGCGTCAACGACGAGCCGGGCCTTGCCCTCACCCGTCACGTTGCGCAGCCCGGTGGCCGAGCCAGCGAGAGCACCGACGACATCAACCTTAATGTCGCTCGTTCCGAGAACGCCCATTCTGGCATCGCCAAAGCGGGAGCTGTTCCAGACGCCGCCCGCCTCAACTTCGTCGTCGCCGTCAGCTCCGACCGCGATCAGGCCACCCACCATGGCCGTGGCCATTCCGCCGGCTTCGTTGGCAAAGTTGGTCGCACCCGCCGCCCTTGCATCATCGCTTGCCGTCGCCTTTGCAAGCAGCGTGCTGCCCGCCGAAAGGTTCAGGAAGGCCTCGCCGGCGCCATGCACTTCGTTGGCCACGGCGCGCGCCGTGGCGGTTTGGCCATCGGCCTCGGCCGAAGCAAGGCTGGCATCGAGCAGTTCGACATAGGCGTCGCCGTCATTGGCAAGGTTGTTGAGCGCCTTGACCTCGGTCGAAGCCGTATCGCTGATCCCGGTCGCGCTGACGCTGCCCGTTTCGGCAAGGTAAAGCGCGGCATTACCGTTGGCTGAAGCGTTGTTGAAACCGGTCGCATCGGTATCGAGCGCGCCTTCGGCAAAGGCAGTGACCCTGCCCGCTCCCGCCACAACGCCCTTCGCCAGACCGGCGGAATTGGTGTTGTCCACCGCGACGGCCGTGGCGATGTCATTCGCGCTCGTGCCTTCCGCGATCACTTCCGCCGATTCCGAGAGTTCGATCACGGCCTCGCCGCCCGAGGCAGCGTTGACGACGCCAAAGACTTCGGCAACGCCGAGCGCATCCGCCGTACCGGAAACCAGACCCTTGATCGCAGCGTAGGCCATGCCAAGCGGGTCCTTGGCGCTGTTGCTGACGCCGGTCACGTATGCGGTCGTTCCCGCCTGGTCGAACGTGCCGACATCGACCACGCTGCCCGCATCGATGGCGACACCGGCCGTGCCGGCCCCGCTCAGGGTGTTCATCACGCCATAGGCGTAGACATCGCTGCCGCTGACGTCGACGGAAACATCGCTCGCGCCCAGCAGGCGAACGATGGCGTCGCCACCAACCCCGACGGCCATGATCCCGGTCGCCGAGGCGCTGCCGGCAACGCTGTTCGCGCTGGCGCTGATGCTGCTGCCATTGTCAAGTTCAACCCGGCTGCCGCCATCGTAAGAGAAGTTGCGTACCGCGAGGGCCGTGGCATCAAGCTTGCTTTGGGCCAGGGCATCAGCCTTCGATCCGTTGTCGAGAACCGTGCGCGCCTCTCCAAGCGACGTGAAGGTGTTGACCGCAAGAGCGCTGGTGTTTGCGGAGGAGTCCTCGGCTTCTTTGGCCAGAGCCGAAACGCCCGACATATCGTCGATGACGGTGGAGGCATCGCCCGCCGTCGAGGCGTTGAGCAAACCGGTCGACTTGGCGGCAAACCCGCCAAGGCCGGCGCTCGCCGCGCCCGTCGCCGTGGCTGTGATCGTGCTGCCGCCGCGAATACGAATACGTGCCTCGGTTTCGGCCCGGTTCTCGATGGCGGTAGCCACGGCGTAGCTGTTGGTGCTGGTGGCGTTGGCATCCACCGTGCTGGCGGTGTCCACGCGCACAGCGGCTTCGCCCTGCTGCGACTCGTTGGTGATGGCAAAGGCCTGCGCATTGCTCCGGCCATTGGCAGTAGCGCTGACCGCAGTGGCATCTTGGAAGATGACCTCGGCATCACCCATAACGGACACATTGTCGGCGGCGGTGGCCAGTGCCTGACCAGCGGTGCTGGTGGCAGAGGCTGTCAGCGTGCTGGCGGAGCCGCCGACGCCGGCGAAACCATCAGCAGCCGTGTTGATTACCGCCGTGGCCGCAGTGCGGCCCGCCGCACTTCCCGTCGCCGTGACCGTACCTTCATCCAGAATCACGATCGCCTCAAGTCCGGCGCTGTTGATAACACCGGAGGCACTCGCCTCTACGCCGCCAATTGCCTCGGTATGCAAGGCGCTTGCGCTATCCACGCGTACGGAGGCATTGCCTTGTTGCGAGTCGTTATTGAGGGCAACGGCCTGCGCATTGGTCAAGCCATCGGCGAGAGCGTTGACCTGGCTGCCATCCTCGAAAGCGACTTCGGCATCGCCCAGAACGGCAACGTTATCGACCGAGATGGCCACTGCCTCTCCCAGAGAGCTGGTCGCGACAACCGTCAGCGTGCTGGCACTGCCGCCGACGCCGGCAACCCCATCAGCAGCGGTGTTGGCGACGCCCGTTGCTTCGGTGCGGCCGGTGGCGCTTCCTGTTGCGGTAATCGTACCGTCTTCCAGAATAACAATTCCGGCAAGACCACCCTCGTTGATAATACCCGAGGCAGTCGCGTTGCCGAGAAGGTTATCGGCTTCGGCTTCAAGCGTTGCGCTTTCGCCTACGTAAACAATCGCAGCCTGGGAATCCGAGACGTTACGGATCGCAGTCGCCCAGGACTGAATTCCGCTGCCGATGGTAACAAGGCTGTCAGCATCGGCCCAGATTGATCCGCCACCCTTGACCGTGGCCTTTGCCATGCCACCGGTGCTCTGGTTGTCAATGCCGATAGCGTTTGAAGTCAGGAGCGAAGTCGCGGTCGACGAAAGCGATGCGTTGTCGACAATGGTTTCGACGCCGCCGTCGCCGGCAGTGTTGGAAATGCCGGTGGCAACGGCCAGTGTAAGGGCATTGGTGGCCGATGCGCTGACATCGGCATCGCCCGAAAGGGACACATAGCCCACGCTGGAGGCACCGGATGTTTCGACGCTGATCGCGGTTGCTTTGTGAAGACCCGGATCGCTGATGTCGATGTTAACGCTGTTGGATGCACTGATCTGACTTGCGCCATCGACGGTGACCGACCCGGTATTGCCCACGCCGCTACCCGTCAGGCGTACGCCGAACGCATTGTTGCCGCCGATGCTGACGGATGAACCACCGGTGATCGTGGCCGCCATAACAGAACCATCGGCATTGCCGTTCACGATCACAGCACTGGTCCCGGGGGTCAGCGCCGAACCGATGCTTACCGTCGTGCCGTCAAGATTGACCGTGCCGATATGATCGGCCGTGCCACCTGCCGCAAGCGTGACGACAATATTGGCTGTCGCGAGGACCCCACCCCGCACCTCGCCGCCGGAAAAGTTTGCGGCTACCGCACCATCGCCTTGAAGCACAACCGGCCAGTAAATCCTGTCGTAGCTGTCGGCGTTGAGGGTCAGTGTATTACCGCCGCTCGAGGTGAGCCTAACCCCTCTTGTATTCAAGAAGCCATTGCCGATTCTCATGCTAGGAGAATCAAGAGTAACGGTCGCACCCTGCAGGTTATTATAGGTGATGCCGTATGGTTCGTTGTCGGTACAATTGATCACCGCGTTGGGACCACTCGCCACCCCGCACTCATTCGCCGCAAATGCAGAAGAAGCGCCCGTGCCGAAATAGGCGGCTCCGGACGACAGTGCGAGCATGCTGAGCGCGAGCACCGATGCGGTTGCGCGCGGCGCGTAGCTCGCTGCGTTACCCGCGACCTTGGTCATGCGCCCGCCGCGCACCTTCGCTTCAAACAATGTCATGTAGTCCCCCACTAAAGCTAATAAGCTGATTCCTGATTTAGCGAGATGACATTAAGCGAACAGAAACACAAGCAAGTTCGATAGCAGTCGCTAACATTTACAGAGGGGAAAGAGGCCGAGAGTAGCGAAGCTGCAACAGACTGCAATCATAGGGTTGTACAGCAAAAGCCCAAAACCACCCTTGGTTGCAATCAACGGCATGCGCACGGAGAATTTAATCAAATGATTGAATTTAGGGGATATTTGAAGGGCAGCGTAGCGATCCTGCGCAGCCTCGATAGCGAAGGCAATCCTGCTACACACTGAACCGATGATCAACCCACAGTTTCGACAAATGGCGTCGCATGAAGCCGTCATAACGAAAGCGACGGCGAACTGATTGACCGCGCGTGGGTCCGCTGCGGCCTTGCCGGGCTTTGCCCAAGTCCGGCATGTCGCCAAGCGCCCAGCGCAGTCCAGGGGAAAGCCGGACACAGAACAAACTCGAAAATCGACCTTTTATGACAGTTTTATGACAGTTATTTGAATATTAAATAACAACGAACCGGTAAATTTCGGGAATTATGAAATTTTTACAACAATATATGCTTACATGACTTTCGTTGTTATAGCACTCCCGTTTTCAACCAAACCTCAAAAGGGCTATCTGATGAAAATCGGAAATTTTTCCAAGGGCGCTAAGGTTGCTGCCGTTGCCGTCGCCATGGCCGTCTCCGGCACTTTCGCTCACGCCGCCGACACGTCGCTGACCGGCTCGGGCGCCTCCTTCCCCTTCCCGCTCTATTCGGCCTGGTTTAAGGATTTTGGCCAGAAGACCGGCATTGAAGTCAACTACCAGGCCAAGGGCTCCGGCGGCGGTATCGAAGACTTCACCAACCGCGTTGTCGACTTCGCAGCCTCCGACGCTGCCATGAACGACGAAGAAATCGCCAAGATCAACGGCGGCGTCGTTCTGCTGCCGATGACGGCCGGTGAAGTCGTTCTCGCCTACAATCTCGACGGCGTTTCCGAACTGAAGCTGCCGCGCGACGTTTACCCGAAGATCTTCCTCGGCGAAATCACCAAGTGGAACGACGAAGCGATCGCCGCCGCCAATGAAGGCGTCGACCTCCCCGACGAAAACATCACCGTTGTCGTTCGCTCGGACTCGTCGGGCACCAACTTCAACTTCACCAACCACCTTGCTGCCATCTCCGAAGAGTTCAACAGCACTGTCGGCGGCGGCAAGACCGTTCCGTGGCCGAAGGCTTCGAACTTCGTTGCCGCTCCGGGCAACCAGGGCATCACCGCCACGGTCAAGCAGACCCCCGGCGCCATTGGCTACATTGAGTATGGTTACGCCCAGCAGACCAACACGCCTTACGCCATGCTGGAAAACCAGGCCGGCAACTTCGTGAAGGCTGGTCCGGAAGCCGGTTCCGCCGCTCTTGCTTCGGCCGAACTCGACGCAAACAACGTCGCCTTCATCACCGACCCGAAGGGCGAGCAGGCCTACCCGATCGCCACCTTCACCTGGATGCTGTTCTACAAGGACGGCCAGGACGCCGACACGGTTGCAGCGCTCAAGGAAATGGTCAACTACGGCCTGACCACCGGCCAGACCATGGCCGACAAGCTGGGCTACATCCCGCTGCCGGAAAACATCATCGAAATCAACAAGAAGGCGCTCGAAGAAATCGGCGGTTGATTTCGGCCTGATCAAGCTATCGCCGGGGCGTAACATGTTTGCGCCCCGGCTTTCGTCCGATTGCAGTACTGCGCAAGCACCTTGATGTTCTTTATTCGTCAGATCGCGGCTACCCGATCGCCGCCAGCAGGAGCCCCTTGATGGCCGACACATCGAAATCCGTTCCGCCAAGCGATGGCAGCGTTTCGCGCCCGCCGACCGCTTTCGAGTACGGTTACGACAAATCCTTCCGCTTCCTGACATTCCTGGCAGGCCTGTTGATCGTTGTTCTGCTGGCCTATATTTTCTGGAAGATCGGCGGCCAGGCAGCACCTGCCATGCGCGAATATGGCCTGAGCTTCCTGACGACCGTGGAATGGAACCCCAACACCAACGAATACGGCATTCTGGCTGAGATCTGGGGTACGCTCTATTCCTCGTTTCTGGCATTGATCTTCGGCGGCGGCCTCGGCATAGCGGTCGCGATCTTTCTGACGCAGGGCTTCCTCAATGCCCGACTGGCATGGGTGTTCCGCCTCATCGTCGAAATGCTGGCAGCGATCCCCTCGGTCGTTTTCGGCCTCTGGGGCATCTATGTGCTGATCCCGGCGATCCGCCCGATGGCGAGTTGGCTGCACGACACCCTGCCCTTCATTCCTTTCTTTTCCACCAATCTTGCCGGCCCGGGCATGTTCCCGGCCATGATCGTGCTGTCGATCATGATCCTGCCGACCGTCGCGGCGATCTCCCAGGATGCCTTCAAGGCGATCCCGATGAAGATCCAGGAAGCGGCCTACGGCATGGGCACCACCAAGTGGGAAGCGATCCGCAAGGTCATCATCCCCACCGCCTCCGGCGGCATTTTCGCCTCGCTCGTACTCGGCTTCGGCCGCGCGCTCGGCGAGACCATGGCGCTCGCCATGCTGATCGGCAACTCGCAGCAGGTTTCGCTCTCGCTGTTTTCGCCGGCGACTACGCTGGCCTCGCTCCTGGCCTCCACCTTCCCCGAAGCCGGCGCGAACCAGATCGGCCCGCTGATGTATGCCGCCGTCGCCCTGCTGGTGATCACCATGGCCGTCAATATCATCGGCACGATCATCATGAGCTACACCTCGCGCCAGACCGTAACGTAAGGCCATTGGGAAACCGAACATGACCACGACGACCGATCAGACAACGATGAATCCCGAGATGATTGCCCTCGGCGATCCCAATCTGAGCTTCTCCTTCGCCGAGCGGCGCACGATGATGAACTTCATCCAGACCGTCATCCTCTGGATCCTTGCCGGCATTGCGGCAGTACCGCTGATCTCGGTGCTCTACATGCTGATCAGCCGCGGTGGCGCGCGGATCAGCATGTCCATCCTCACCGAACTGCCGCCGGCCCCCTTCGAGCAGGGCGGCGGCATCGGCAATGCGATCGTCGGCACGCTTGTGATGGTTGCGATCGCTTCGGTCATCTCCATTCCGATCGGCGTTCTAGGCGGCATCTATATCGGCCTGATCAACCCCAACAGCCGTTTCTCGGCGGCTGTCCGGTTTGTCGGCAAGGTGTTGACCGGGTTTCCTTCGATCCTGTCCGGGGTTTTCGTCTATGCTTGGCTCGTCATTGTCATGAAAACCTATTCGGCGATCGCCGGCGGCCTTTCGCTGTCGATCCTGATGCTGCCGACCATCCTGTTGACCGCCGAACAGGCCTTCCGGATGGTGCCGCAGCGCATGAAGGACGCAGCCTATGGCATGGGCTGCAATGCAACGCAGGTCGCCACCAGAATTGTTTTGCCGACGGCGCTTCCCGGTGTTATGACCGGTGTCATGCTGGCGGTTGCGGGCGCGTCCGGAGAATCGGCCCCGCTGCTGTTTACAGCGCTGTTTTCGAATTATTGGATCGGAAGCTTCACGGAGCCCACAGCGTCATTGTCGATCTTGATCTACAATTTCTCGGCAATGCCTTATGAAAACCAGATTGAACTCGCATGGAC
>NZ_DEPM01000181.1:12035-19978 GCF_002358775.1 Martelella sp. UBA3392 | reverse complement strand
GCGTTTCCGTGAAATGCGGAAAGGCTCTAGGCTGAAAAGAGAAGCGCCTGTTTGCCCCAGACCGGCGCGCCCACCTCTGCACTCTGCTTCCCTTTAAACTGGAGGGCTTTACGCCAGTTGACGGTTTGCCAGCGCGGTGAAAGCGCCACCCCGCGCGAGCAGTTCGTCAAAACTCCCGCTCTCAACGATCCTGCCGTTTTGAAGAACATGGATACGGTCGGCGTGGCGGATCGTTGAAAGCCGATGCGCGATGATGATGCGCGTCGCCTTCATGCGCTCCAGCGCGGCGCTGACCTCGGCCTGGGTGACGTTGTCGAGCGCGCTGGTCGCTTCATCGAAAAGCACGATGCGCGGCTTGCGCACCAGGGCGCGCGCGATCAGAAGTCGTTGCTTCTGCCCGCCCGAGAAGGTTGCCGCGCCCTCGCCTACCGGTGTCTGCAGGCCCATCGGCATCGCCCTGATATCCCGCTCGAGGCCGGAATCCCTGACGGCCTGCCAGATATCGGCCTCGGTGTAGATGCCGTTGGCGGTGATGTTGTCGCGAATGCTGCCTGTCAGGAGCTTGCCATCCTGAAGGACCACGCCGATCTGCCGGCGCAGCGCGGCGGGATCGAGCTTTTCAAGATCATGGCCGTCATAGGCAACGCCGCCCTTCTGGGGCGTCGCGAAGCCCAGCAGCAAGCGCAGCAGCGTCGACTTGCCGCTGCCCGACGGCCCCACGACCGCCACGAACTCGCCGGGCCGGATATCCAGGCTCACATCGTCGAGGATCGGCCGGTCGGCCGCCTCATAGGCGAAGCTGGCATGGGCGATGACGATCCGGCCGCTCAACTCGCCGGGGTCTATTTTAGCGCCCGAAACCTCCGGTTCACCCGCCAGAATGGGCTCGGTGCGTTCATAGAGCGGCTTCAGCGACATCAGCGTGACGAACGCGCCGGCAAAGCCGGAGAGCCCGCCATAAAACTGCCCGAAGGCCGTATTGAACGCGATGAAGGTTCCGGTCGACACGTCCTCGACATAAAAGGCGAACACCGCCAGCGCGACGATATGGAAAACGATGAGAACCCCGCTCGTCAGCAGCCCCTCGCTGTAGGACAGCACGTTGGAGCGCAGTCGGAAATGCATGTCGCGGGCAAAGCGTTCGGTCCAGTCGGCAAATGCAAGCCGTTCCGCACCGTTGACCTTCAGCGTGGCAATGCCGGATACTAACTGGAAGGTTCTGGCGGACAGTTTTCCGCGCAGTTCGTATTGTTCGCGCTGGTATAGCAATTGCAAATAGGCAAAAGCCGAACTGATCAGAATGACGAACACCACGAAGCCCACGGCAATGCCCGCTAGCATGGGCTGATAATAGAACATCATCGCCAGGCTGACGGTGGAAAACAAACCGCTGAACAGGACAGAAAGGGTCGAGCCGCTGAGTGCCCGGCTGAGCGCGTTGATCCCGGATGCGCGGTTCGCGAGATCGCCGACCTCGTATTGCTGGAAGAAGGAGGCCGGCAGGCGCAGCAGCCGGTCCCAGACCGCGCTCTGCACCACCGCGTCGATCCGGCCGCGCATCCGCAATTGCGTCAACGCCCGCGCCGTGCCGAAGCCGAGCGTCGCGAACGCCGCCGCCACCAGAACGATGGTGACCTGGCGCAACTGGTCATATTCGGCTTTCGGAATGATCGTATCGAAGATATGGCCGGACACCAGCGGCGTGAGCAGCGCCAGCAGCGCCGCGCAGGCCGACGCGATCAGGATGGTGGCGAAGGCCCGAACATTGTTGCGGAACACGAAGCCGAGCAGCATGCGCGACGTCACCTTGCCGTCCGGCAGCGGTCGATAGAAGATATAGGCTTCCGGCGCGAGCGTTTCTGCAAACTGCCTGCCGACCTTGCGCTCGCGGCCCTCGGGATCGATATGGCGATAACCGAAGCGGCCGGGAATGAGGCAGGCGGGTTCGCCGCTTTCGGTAAAGGCCAGGAACGCGCCGTGATCGCCGCGCCACCATTCCTCCGGCAGCCGGGCACGCCTGGAGCGCACATGGTTGGCCCGGGCGATCGCCGCGACCGCCTCGCCGTGCTCCCTCTGCGCAAGAGACCGTTGGGCTTTCAGCCGGATACCATCCGCCGCCGCCACGCGCGCCGCGCAGCGCGCCAGCGCATCGGGCGCGAGCGTTCCCGCGGGCTGTTTCGCCCGGTGATCGAGAAGCGCCGCCACCTCGCCGGAGGCGGCTTTCAGGCGCAGCTCCGCCGCCTTGTCGCGGCGCGAGACATCGTCCCGGCCGTCGAGGCGATTTGTGGCCAGCGTCGTTGCGATGCCTGCGAGCGCTAGACGCAGCGCTTCCGCCCGCCCGCGTTGCAGCCATCCCGCCTCTGCAAGGGCTGCGCTATCATGGACCCGCGCCGTGACCGGGGCCAGCGCCTGGACCCAGAAATCCGCCGTCAGCGGCGCCAGCCCCGGCCCGAGCTCGCGCCCGTCGCCTGACTTGAGAACGCCATCCGTCTCGAGCCAGAGCAATGCGCCGGCGGCGCAAACCGCAGCCCCGTCCGGTATCGAGACATGCTGCCCGGCGCGCAACGGCGCGATGCCGCGCGGCGGCAGGGCGGATGGGCAGGCTGCCAGTAGGCGGCCGATCCAGGCGTCGATGCCAGCGCCGGACGGCCCCTCTTCGGTGGTGGCGAGGCGGCAGCCGGGTGCCGGGACAACGATGATATCGGGCGCGCCGCCGTCCCAGACGACATCGGCCAGCCCGGTGAATGCGTCGCCACCGGCAAGGCGCATGAGATGATGCAGCGGCCCGTAGATCTGCGTATCGGGGTCGACCGCGAATACGTCGGCAGCGCCCTCTTCGACAATGAAGACGCCCTCAACGTTGTTGAGCGGGATGGCACGCGGCATCCGGGCGGCGTCGCGAGCCTTGCGAAGCGCCGGTGGCAGGTCTGTTTGCGGGCTGTCGGTCATCCGGTCTGCTTCTCAGTGAGCGGCCACAAGGCGGGCATAGTGCCCGTCCGGCTCGGCTATCAATCGATCATGCGTGCCGCGCTGGACGATCCGGCCCTGATCGAGAACGATGATCTCGTCGCTGTCGCGGATGGTCGAGAGCCGCTGGGCGACGATCAGGCAGGCGCAGCCGCGCCGTCTAAGGTTCATGTCGACGGTCTGCTCGGTGACGGGGTCGAGCGCCGACGTCGCCTCGTCCATGATCAGCACCGACGGATCGCGCGCCAGAGCGCGGGCAATCTCGAGCCGTTGGCGTTCGCCGCCGCTGAGATTGCGTCCTGCTTCGGACAAGGCGGCATCGATCCCCTGCTCGCGCACCAGCGGCAACTGGTCGAGGCAGGCATCGGCGACCGCGCGGCTGATCGCAGGTTCGGGGATCGATGTATCCCAGAGCGTGATATTGTCCCGCAATGTCCCGCTGAAGACATTGATATCCTGACTGACCACGCCGAGCGACGAGGTCAGCGTCAGACGGTCGATCTGTTGCAGGGGGATATCATCGAAGAAAATCTCGCCCTGCCATGGCCGGTAGAGCCCGGCAACCAGCTTGCCGACGGTCGATTTTCCCGAGCCGCTGGCGCCGACGAGCGCGATCCGCATGCCCGGCTGCAACAGCACCGAGAAATCGTCGAGCAGCGGCTTTTCAAGCCGGCTGTATCCGAAGGTGACATTGCGAAGCTCGACCTTGCCGACGAGCCTTACCGCGGCGGTGGCGGCCTGCGGCCGCGCCGCGGCCGCTGCCGGCTCGGCGGAACCGTAATTGATGACGTCATCGAGACGGTTGAGGTCGACCTGCGTCGTCTGCAATGACGACCCCAGTCCCACGAGCCCCGAAATCGGCCCGTTGAAACTGCCGACCAGAACCTGAAACGCGACGAGGTCGCCAACGGTCAGCCGACCGTCCAGAACGAACAGCGCGCCGAGGCTGAGAATCGCGATATGTCCCAGCGCCGACAAGGTTCCCGGCAGCAGGCCGAGCAGGTTGTTCTGCCGCCCGATGGTCTGCGACAGCGAGACAAGCTGGGCCTGAAGGCCGCCCCAGCGGGAAAACAGATCATCCTCGAGCCCGGCGGCCTTGACCGTCTCGATCGCCGAGAGGCCGCTCATGATCGCCGAGGCCTGCTCCGCCCCGTTCTTGGCCAGAAGATGGCGCGCGTTTTCCAGCCGCAACCAGACGACCCGCGCCATGATCAGGTTGATGACGGCCATGGCGACGACGAGCGAGGCCAGCGGCACGCTGTAGGAAAACATCAAAGCGCCATAGACGACGACCGAGATCATGCCGACGATGCTGAACGCCAGCGGACCGGAGATCATCGACGCGACCCGTCCGGCGGATCCGAGCCGGCTGGAAATGTCCCCGGCGAAACGCTGGCTGAAGAAGTCCATCGGCAGGTGCAGCAGGCGCCACAACACCTTGCGCGTCATGTCGATGCTGACCCTGGCCGAAAACCGCATCAGGTAATGCTTCTGCAGCCAGCTCAGAAGCAGACTCAACCCGCCGGCCACGACATAGGCCGCAAGCAGCGGCCTGACCCAATCCTCCTGTCCGCCGACAAGGAAGCCATCGACATAGATCTTGCTGAGCGCCGGTATCACGATGCCGGGAATGACCATCAGGAGCGTTACCAGCAATATGAAGGCGAACGGTCCTGCCGTCCCGCGCGAAAGCTGCCTCAACTCGCGCAGTACCGATGGCTTCTCGCCGCCAGTCTTGAAATCCGGCCCAGGCTCGACGGTCACCACGATGCCCGTGAAATCCCGGTCCATCTCCGACCAGGCGACGCGCCTGCGCCCCTGCGCCGGGTCATTGATCTGGGCGCCCTTGCGGTCGATCTTTTCCAGCACGACGAAGTGGTTGAACCGCCAGAAGATGATGGCAGGCAGCGTTACATCGCGCAGTCTCTCCAGTCCTACCTTGAAGCCTTTTGCCTCGCAGCCGAAGCGTCTGGCGGCCTCGATCAGGCTCCAGGCGTTCGAGCCATTTCGCGACACGCCGCATTCGAGCCTCAACCTTTCAAGGGGGACCCATCGTCCGTGATGGGCCAGCACCATGGCGAGACAGGCGGCCCCGCATTCGACCGCCTCCATCTGCAGGATGGTAGGCGTTTTTGCGTTGCGAAATATCCTTCCCGGTCTCAGCGCCGAAAACCGCTTCGTCATGCCCGCGCTCCGCCAGTCATTGATCGAGACCGAGGACGCGCCGGATCGCGGGTATCACCAGAACGATCGGCGGCACCTGCTCCACAGCGACATCGGCATCGGCCAGCGTGCCGGTCCGGACCTTCATGTTCGGGCCGTGCCCCGAGGTCCATTTCAATCCGGAGGGCGAGGCCGCGTCCTTTTCCAATTGCACGCCAAAGGCGATCGGGGGTTCGCTGCCGGCAAGCGCCTTGGCCAGCGTTTCGTTGCCGAGCTGACGCGCGACCGCGGTGTCGCTTTGCGGGTCTTCGCTGACCCAGACGACCTTTCCGCGGATGGTGCCGAAACGGGAGGCCTCAACGGTGGATGGTGAAACATTGACTTCCATCCCCGCCAGGGCTTTCTTTCCGTGCAGCGGATTGGCGAAAAACACCCCTTCGATATCGGTGTTGACGGGCTGAACCGTCACGATGGGGGATCCCGGCTGCACAAAGGAGCCGATACTGGCGTCGACCGCAATGACCAGGCCGGACATATCCGAGAGCACCTTTCCGCCGCTATCGAGCGTGTCTTCGAGATCGGCGAGGTTTTCCTGGGCCTTCAGCAACCGGTCGCTCATCGCCTGAAACGCCGTGGTCTTCTGGTTTTCAAGCTCGAGCCGCTTGGCCGCGAGCTGTTCCTTGTCGAATTTGTTCCCATCCAGATTTGCGGATGCCTCAATGAATGAGTCCCGGGCCTGCTCTAGCCTGAGCGGCGTTATCGCACCATCGCTGCTGGCCTGTTCGAAGCCCTCCAGAATTTTCTTCCGGCTCTCGAGCTGCTGCTCGTCCCACGCGATCTGGCGCTCCAGATCCTGTTCCTTCTGCTTGAGGTCGGCCATCTGTTGCGGCAGCAGGTTGTTCCAGTAGGTTTCCAGCAGGTCCTGCTCTGTCTTCAGCGAGCGCAGCGTCCGTTCCGCCTCGCGCTTGTCCTCGGCCACGGAGACGATTTCGATGGATGCAAGAAGCTCGCCCTTTTCAACCGTATCGCCGAGCTGAACCGGCAGCGAGCGCAATATGCCGGAATGGGTCGCCACAAAATCGCGGGTCTCGCCATAGGCCGGGCCGAGGATGCCCTTACCCTGCACAAAGGTCGTCACCGTCCCGAAAATGCTCCAGTAGATCGCGCCGCAGAAGACGAGCGCGATCGCGATCGCCACGACCCAACCGCTCGGGCCGACGACACGCATCAGACTGTCAGTGCTTTCAGGGGTCTGGAGATGTTTGAGAGCGGATTCGCGATAGACCTGCTTGCGGGGCTCTTCGGGATTGGACATGATTTCGCGACGATCTCACTTGGGCGGCGCAAATCTCACTCACCATCCGCGCCCAGACGATAAGGAGTGAGAAGTCTGCCATCAGAACACGAGGAAAACTGTCTCCCGCAGCTGCAAGAGACAGTTTCGAATATCCCGCCCGAAATTTCAGGCGTCATCAATCACTTTCTTGAACATATCGGCCATACCGCCGACAGCACCGCCGGAAAAGACTCCAGCCGCCGTCTTCGCAGCCGCTCCGACCGCAAGATCACCGCCTGATACACCCGCGAACGCGGCGGCATCGCTGCCTGCAACGGCAACGGCCCCGGCAACCGCGTCAACACCTGTGACAGCACCGACGGCGAGGGCCACGGCCGCAACCGGGTGGTTCTCCACTTCATTTCCGACCCATTCGGCGCCATTCTTGATGCCGTCCCAGGCATCGCCGAAGATATTGCCGCCGGCGACTGGCTGCAGTTCCTCTTGACCGAGTGCTTCGAGATTCAGTTCGTTGGGGCCGGTCGGCGTAACCGACTTGGTTTCATTTTTCATGATAAACGATCTCCGCTAGAAATTTGCCCATTGAAACGTTGTGATCCCCCGCAGTGTCTATTCGGAGGTCCCGCTCTGCCGAGGATTTTCGCGTCGCTATAACCGCGCCATCAAACCAAGCGTCAAAACAGATTTTCGATGTCGTCAGCGACGTCTTTAACGCCATGCACAGCAAGCCCTGCCGCAGATTCAACACCATGCATAACAGGCTCTGCCACAACGGCCACGGCAGCCATCCCGACTGTCTCTATGCCACCACTCAAGATGCCAACGGCGGCGGCGGCCTCGGCCGGGTGCGCTTCGGCAGCTTTTCCAATCAACTCGGCTCTATCCTTGATACCGTCCCAAGTATTGCCGAGGATAGTTCCGCCTGCGATCCTCTGCAAATCCTCTTCGCCAAGTTCCGAGAGGTTCAAATCGTCGCGGCTGGTCGTATCAATCGTCCTGGTTCCATTCTTCATGATGAAACAATCTCCAAACTAATCGCACTCGTTCAGATGCTCTGATCTTCTGCAGCGCCGTTTCAGCACCCGGCTCTATCCGGAAGCCTAGTGTCGGCACTACCACACCGTTGAACCGAGTCTCAGAACAGTTTTTCTATGTCGTCAGCGACGTCTTTTACGCCATGCGCGACACCTTCTGCCGCACCGGCCACGGCACCGCCAGCCACTGTCGCGACACCAGCAGCGGCCGCCACAAATCCGGCGGTCCCCTGTCCCAGCGCCACTGCCGAGTAGATGCCATAGCCGGCCATTCCGACACCGGAGGCTACGGCGGCGCCGGCAATAACTTCACCCGGATGGTTAAAGGTCCATTCGGCCGCGTCCTTGACCCCGTCGATAGCATCCCCTGCGGCACTTCCGACATCGCCGAGCACACTACCGCCGGCCGCATTCTGCAACTGATCCGACGCGAGTTCTTCCATGTGAGTTTCATCGATCCTGGCCGGATCGGTCTTGTTGCT
>NZ_DEPM01000181.1:0-11655 GCF_002358775.1 Martelella sp. UBA3392 | reverse complement strand
CTATCCCCGTCACTGCACGCTCATTTCCCGATTTCCGGCCCTGGACCTTCATTGGGAAGAAAAGGGACGCTCGCCGTATCAGCCTGCTTCATGGTTGCGGCAGCGGGCTCCCGGTCACTTACAACATCGCTCACGAGATCGCCGATATCGTGCCCAAACGAATCCGCCATGCCCGCGATATCACCGAGGATGCTGCCGCCGGATACGTTCTGAAGTTCTTCCGGCCCAAGCTCCTGGATTTTGGCTTCGCCGGTCATCTTGCTTTCATTCGCAGCCATAATTGAAATCCTTTCCATCGGTTTTGACCTCGGAGCCGCTGATCTCTATCAGCACCAGTCGGCAGAGGCGTCCCAGATGCCCTTGGCGACATCCTCGACACCGGTCTCAAGCGCCGATCCAGCCTTGGACGCCGCATCGCCAACCCAATCCACTCCTTTAACGACACCCGCGGCGCCAGCTTCGACCACATTCTTGACGGCCGTGCCAACCTCTTCGGCGCCATTTGCCACAGCGTTCGCCGCACCATCGGACAGGACAAGGCCGGGCAGGACCACCACGCCGCCGGCAGCGCCCTGCAATTCCTCAGCGCCCAGCTCCTTGATTTCAGTTTCGTCTGTGGTCATCACGGATTTGATGTTCTCGTTTGTCATTTCCACTCTCCATAGAGTTCAGGTTTCCAAACGGCGGTAGGTTTGGCATCCGACTTCGGGAAACTTGATCAAAATCCGCGAAAACCGGCCGTCTCCCTTCGCCGCGATACACTGCGAACGGCTTCCAAAACATATCAACGGCATGGATACCGCATGGAGGAAAGTAAATAATAAAATAATAGAAACATCAAACTCAAAAATGCAAAATTGATTATTTTAACGATACTACTTAGTTATATTTTGTTACGCCACGTAACTAAAAGTAACAAAGATAGCGCTAACTTAGGCGATCGCACATTGATGGGTATATGCTGTTGCACCATGGCCCTGAAAGAGGTCTGCGTCGAGCAAGCACACTGCCGCCATCCCGACCGCCGAGATAATGCGTGCCCGCGACGCTACAGGATAATGAATTGCGATAATTCCCGCCAAAGGTGACGGCGCTTCCGACGCCGTAGCAACAGAAGGGACCCTTTCCTTCGAAGGGATGTCAATAGAAAAGGGGATGGGACGGCCCGCGGCGCAAGCTGGCGCGGGCTCACCCTCTGCCAGAGGTGTCTTAAGCCTCGTCCTCTTCCGAAGCGCTGTCTTCCTCCGCCGCTTCGACGCGCTTGCGCTCGACAATCCGCGCCGCATAGATCGCGACCTCGTAGAGAAGCACGGTCGGCAGCGCCAGACCGAGCTGCGAGAGCGGATCGGGCGGGGTCAGGACGGCGGCGATGATGAAGGCGATCACGATCGCGAATTTGCGCTGCTTGGCAAGCCATTCCGACGAGACAAGTCCGACGCGCGCCATCAGCGTGGTGACGACCGGAAGCTGGAACACCAGACCAAAGGCCAGCACCAGCGACATGATCAGACTGAGATATTCCGAAACCTTCGGCAGCAGCGAGATCGCCACCTCCCCCTCTCCTGCGGATTGCTGCATGCCAAGGAAGAACAGCATGACCACCGGGATCAGGAAGAAATAGACGATGGCGCCGCCAAGGATGAACAGGATCGGCGATGCGACCAGGAACGGCAGAAAGGCCGAACGCTCGTTCCGGTAAAGACCGGGCGCAACAAAGCTGTAGACCTGGAAAGCGATCACCGGAAACGCCAGAAGCAGGCCGCCAAACAACGAGATCTTGATCTGGGTGAAGAAGAATTCCTGCGGCGCGGTATAAATGAGCTGCATCTTCTCCGGATCATGTCCGGACCAGATCACCGCCCATTTATAGGGCAGGACCAGAATGTTGAAGAGATCCTTGGCGAAGGCGAAACAGAGCAGAAAGCCAAGGAAGAAAGCGACCAGAGACCAGACAAGGCGCTTTCTGAGCTCGATCAGATGCTCGACAAGCGGCTGCGGCTTGTCGTCGATATCGTTCTTTACGCTCATCGCCCGCTCCTGCGTCCACCGGACGATTTCGATTTGACCGGCCTGGGCGCGGCCTTGAAGCCGGGCCTGTGGCTGACAAGCTTTTCGTCCCGGGGCTTCGAGACCAGCGCCGGTGCAGCCTCGTCCTTTTTCGCCGCCGCCTTGTCGAATGCGTTGACGGGCGAGACATCGGGGTTTGTGCCGGGCGTGGGATAGGACGCCTTCTTCAGCTCCGGCCCATCGGCTTTGGGCTTTGGCTTGTTATCGAGCGCGGTCGATTTTTTGAGATCGTTGTCGATATCCCGCGCGGTCTGCCGCAGGGGATTGATCGCGTCGCGCAACTGGTTGGCGGGATTGATTCTTCTGACGTCCCGGATCGCTGTCGAGACGTCTTCCATATCCGCCTCTTTCAGCGCATCGTCCATCTGTGACCGGAAGTCGGACGCCATGCGCCGAAACTTCGTCATGGTCTTGCCGAAGGTCCTCAGCACATGCGGAAGTTCGCGGGGCCCGACGACAACGACCAGCACGATCGCCACGACCAAAAGCTCGGTCCAGCCAATGTCAAGCATTCACATTCTCCTGCGGCCAGCCGTTGCCGGCTGCCCGGCATCAGCCCTGCTTGGTCTCGTCTGCCCTGTGGTCAACAGTGTGCTCGACGGTCTTGTCCTTCTCCGCCGGCTTTTCGTCGTCGTCCGAAATGCCCTTCTTGAAGCTCTTGATGCCCTTGGCGACATCACCCATGAGTTCGGGAATCTTGCCGCGGCCGAAAAGCAGCACGACAATCGCCAGAATGATGAGCAGCTGCCAGATACCGAGATTACCCATAACCAAATCTCCTGTTACTTAGGTGTCTCTGGTGTAAGGCGTTTGCTCGCGATTTTCAAATACCAAAATAGTCTGATCGTCGACTTCGACAAAAACCCGCGCCGCCCCCTCGCCGATCGCGCCGGCGGAAACGCTGGCGTCGACAACATGCGGCGTGCCCTCGATCCTCAGCCGGAACAATTCCTGGGTGCCGAGAAAGCGGCGTTCGAGCACCTCCGCCGGCTGGCCGGAAAGCGTCGCCTCCTGGCTCAGACGGATATCGCCGGGGCGGATCGCGATCGTGACAGGGCCGTCTGGCATGGCGGCGGCCAACGGACGGTTGCCGAACGGAATCTCAACCTTTCCCGCTTCAACTTTCCCTTCGAAACGATTGATTTCAGAGAAGAAAGACGCGGCGAAAAGGCTTTCCGGTCGGGAGAACAGCGCGCGCGGCGTGCCCGTCTGCACCAGATGTCCGTCCTTCAGCAAGGCAATCCGGTCGGCTACGCCCATCGCCTCGCCGGGGTCGTGCGTAACGATCATGACGGTTGCGCCGGTCTCGCGCAGAACGGCCAGCGTTTCAGCACGCACCTGATCCTTCAGCCGCGAATCGAGGCCGGAAAACGGCTCGTCCATCAACAGCACGGAAGGGCGCGGGGCGACGGCGCGCGCGAGCGCCACCCGCTGCTGTTCGCCGCCCGACAGCATATGGGGATATTTGTCGCGGTAGCCGGAAAGCCCGACGCGCGAAAGAGCCTCGCCGACTGCGGCCTGCCGTGACGCTCTTGGCAGGCGTTGCAGGCCGAAGGCGACATTGTCGGCGACCGTCATATGCGGAAACAGCGCGAAATCCTGAAACATCAGCCCGATGCCGCGCCGCTCCGGCGGCAGGAAGGTCGACGGCCCGGTCACCTCGACGCCATCGATCAGCAACCGGCCGTGATGCGGCTGTTCAAGGCCCGCGGCAATGCGCAGCAGCGTGCTTTTCCCCGAACCGGACGGCCCCAGCAAGCACAGCACCTCGCCGGGCGCGGCAGACAGCGACACGCCCTTGACGACGTCGCCCTGGCCATAGCCGTGGCGGATATCTTCGAAACCGAGCCGCGCGGTCTGACCGCTTTCGGCTACAGGGCGCCGGGCAAAATTCATCGCCGCTCCAGAACGTTTTGCCTCGCCATACATCGGCGCGACGGCTTTTTCTAGAGCTTATTCATCATGTTTACCGCCCGGTGTCAAAAGCCCCAGATCCTCGAGGTCGGCGGCATCCAGCGGCTCCTCGTCATCGGTGAGGTCTTCGTCGTCATTGAGCGGCAGCGGGATCTGGAAGCCGGGGGGTATCCGGCCAGACAAGAGCCCCGCCCCGCGCAACTCCTCAAGGCCCGGCAGATCGCGGATTTCCTCAAGGCCGAAATGATCGAGAAAGCTGCGGGTCGTGCCCATGGTCACCGGGCGGCCGGGCGTGCGTCGGCGTCCGCGAAAACGGACCCAGCCCGCCTCCATCAGCACGTCGAGCGTGCCCTTGGAGGTCTGAACGCCACGGATTTCCTCGATCTCGGCGCGGGTCACCGGCTGGTGGTAGGCGATGATCGACAGCACTTCGAGCGCGGCGCGGGTGAGCTTGCGCGCCTCGCGCTCGCCGCGATGGATGACGAAGGAGAGATCGGCGGCGGTGCGGAACGCCCAGTGGTCCTCGACCCGCACCAGATTGACGCCGCGATTGCGGTATTGTTCGGCGAGGCCCGCCATCAGCTCGGCCACATCGACCCCGTCGGGAATGCGCTCGGCGATATAGGCCTCGCTCACAGGTTCGGCGGAGGCGAAAACCAGCGCCTCGGCGATCCGCTCGGCCTCCAGCATGCGTTCCGGGCTCAACGATTCTTCGTTGTCCTCGGGCTCGCTCATTCGGCGGCCTCGCCGGTGAAGGGCTCGCTCCTGCTTCTGCCACGCCGCATCATCAGCGGCGCGAAGGCTTCGTCCTGCCTCAGGTCAAGCCTGCCCTCGCGCGCCAGTTCAAGCGAGGCGGCGAAGGTGCTGGCGATCGCGGTGCGCAGATCCTCCGGCCGGGTGAGATAGCGCAGCAGGTAGCGGTCGAGCGCCGTCCATTCGCCGATCTCGCCGATCAGCCCCTGCAAGAGCTCGCGCGCATCGGTGAGCGACCAGACATGACGCAGGGCGATCGTCACCTCGCTGACCGCCGCGCGCTGGCGCATATTGGCATAGGCGTCCAGCAGCTCGTAAAGCGTCGCCATGTAGCTGGAGCCGGTTTCATCGGGGATATGTTCCGGCGCGCCCCGGCGGAAGACATCGCGGTCGAGCCGGTTGCGGTTGATGAGCTGGCTTGCGGCATCGCGCATCGCCTCCAGGCGCTTCAGGCGGAAGGCGAGCGTTGCCGCCATATCCTCACCCGACGGCTCTTGATCGCTCGGCCTTTTGGGAATCAGCAGCCGCGATTTCAGATAGGCAAGCCAGGCGGCCATGACCAGATAATCGGCGGCCAGTTCGATGCGGATGCGGCGCGCGCTCTCGATGAAGGCGAGATATTGCTCGGCCAGCGCCAGAACCGAGATCCGGGCAAGATCCACCTTCTGGGTCCGCGCCAGATGCAGCAGCAGGTCGAGCGGCCCTTCGAAACCGCCGACATCGATCACCAGCACCGCCTCACCCGCCGCGCGCACCTCGACGGTCGTGTTCTCGCTATCAGGGAAGAAGCTATCCTGCATGGTCAGCTCCCGGCCTGAAGAAGGGCATCGAGATGGCGCGACAGCGCATCGAGATCGGCGTCATCGGCCGTGGGTCGGCCTGCCAACACCCGTTCGCTGCGGATCAGCGCCGCGCCGGCAAGCGCCGGGGCGGCATCGGCAACGGCGCGCATCTCATCCATCTTGCCGTTGCAGTGCAGAATGATATCGATGCCGGCCGCCGCCACAGCCCGGGCGCGTTCGCCGATATCGCCGGCCAGCGCGTTCATCGAGATATCGTCGGAGATGATCAGCCCGTCGAAACCGATCGAGCCGCGCATCACCTGATCGACCACCTTCGCGGAGGTAGAGGCCGGGTTCTCGGCGTCGACCGCCTCGAACAGCACGTGGCAGGTCATCGCCATCAAAATGCCGGTGATTTCGCGAAACGGCCGGAAATCGCGTTCGGCAAGCAGCGCCAGCGGCTCTTTGACCACCGGCAGGCCGATATGGGAATCGGCAAGGCCGCGCCCGTGGCCCGGCATGTGCTTGATCACCGGCAACACGCCGCCGGCCTTCAGCCCGTCGGCCATGGCCTGCGCCAGAATCCGCACCTGCTCCGGGTCCGACCCGAAGGCGCGGTTGGCAATGAAGCCGGTATCGGGTTCCGGCGGCATGTCGAGCACCGGGGCGCAGTCGACATCGATGCCAACCGACATCAGGTCCGCCGCGATCAGCCGCCCGCAGGCATAGGCCGCCTCTTTCGCCTCATCGGGAGCGGCAGCATAGCGCTTCCCGATCACCGAGGCAGCGGGATAGTCGCGCACCAGCGGCGGGCGCAGACGCCGGACGGTTCCGCCTTCCTGATCGATCAGCACCGGGGCATTGCGGCCGACCGCATCGCGCAGCTCCGCCGTCAGCGCCCTCACTTGCTCCATGGTTTCGACATTGCGGCCGAACAGGATGAAGCCCCAGGGCTGTTCCGCGCGGAAGAATGCCTTCTCCTCGGCGCTGAGGCGGGCGCCGGCGCAACCGAGAATCATGGCTTTCAGAGCTTCTGTCATGAGCGAATCATAAGAGATCGGGACCAGAGCACGAACAAGGCCCTTCATTCATGCACAATTTTGTGCGGCTCTGCACGGCAAAAGCGCCGGTTTCGTAAGCCCTGCGATAAAAATCAGCGCGGAACGAAGCAGCTTCCGCCTTCCGCCTTGTAGCGCTCGCACAGCGAAAGCGCTTCGGAAAGGCTGGAGGCGCCGATGCGCACCCGGTAGAACGTGCCCTTGCCCGCAATCGTCGCCGGCACGATCTCCACCGGTCGCCGACCGAGCACCGCAGGGTGCTGGGCGTTGAGCCGCCGATAGGCCTGCTGCGCCTCCTCCACCGACGGCAGGGATGCAATCTGCATGGCATAGGCGGATGTCGACTGCGCGCTCGGCTGCGACGCTGCCGCGGCGGGCGCGGTTGCCGTCGTCGCAGCGGCGGGCGCCGGGCTAGCCGCAGGAGCCGAGCTGGCGGCGGCAACGCGCGCGGGCGCGCCGCCCGGAGGCCGCGGCGTCGGCAGCGGCACATTGGCGATGCCGAAATCCTGTACCGCCTCTTCCGTGGCGGCCGGCTCTTCCGTCGCATCGCCGGCATCCAGAGCAGCGGCGTCAGCCACGGTGGCAGGCTCGGTAACAGGCGGCGTTGCCGTTTCGTCCGACGCTCCAGACGCTGGCGCTTCGGTCGTTGCCTGCGATGACGGGGGCGCCAGCGAAGACGCAGCGGTCTCATCGCTCGCACCGGCAGCCGCACTGTCCTGCGGCACGGAGGTGACAAGCTGACCGTTCTCATCGGGCAGCGCGGATTGGGTCTCGATCCTTCTGACCCCGGATGAGGGCGAAGAGCTGGCCTCGGCCGCGTCGCGTTCGACCAGCGTGCCGTCCGGCCTGACGATCATGGTTCTGACCTTGCGCGGCTCGAGACCGCCTGTATCGGCTGTACCGCTCGCGGCGCTGCCGGCCAGCGGATTGGGCGCGACGCTTTCGACATCGGTCGGCTCCTGGTCGGAGGCGATCAGGCTGCCCTGGCGCGGCGCTTCGGCCAGCGTTCCGGACACATCATTGAAGACGGCGTTGTCCTGATTGGGGACGACCTCGCCGCCCGGATCCTCCGGCGCTTCCTTGACGCTCGAATTATCCGCGGTGATGACCACCGGCTCGCCGCCGCTGTCGCCGGCGAAATAGCGCATGCCCGCGAACACGAACAGCACTGCCAGCGCAACCGCGGCAATGCCGATCAGGGCGACGCGCCCTGCCCCCAGGAAGGTCGCAGGCAGCAGGCCCGGACGGCGCTCGCGATCGTCAAAGTCGTAATAGTCCTCATCGGCCGCGTTCTCAAAGCCCTCCGCAGCCTCGTTGTAGCCAGCCTGCGGCGGAACGGCCTGCCTGAGGGGCTCGTCATAAGCCTCGCCCTGCGCCGCGCCATAATAGTCAAGCTCCTCGGGCAGGTCCGGTTGAGCGGGCGCCTCTTGCAGCGGATCGATCAGAGCCGGCTGGCTCGCCAGTACATCGGCAAGCTCTTCATCGAGATCGAATTCATAGGGTTCGGCGGAGGCACGGGCCGGCACGACTTCGTCATCGCCCATGGGCGGCAGGTCGAGTTCGTCAACCGGCGCGGGCGGCTCCTCTGTCGAAATCAGCGCCGCCGGATCGAAATCGCCGTCACTGTCGTCGCCGCCTGCCGCGACGTCATCCAGCGGCCCCTGCCCCTCGTCGGCCAGTTCGATTTCCGAAAGCTCAAGCGCAAGCTCGTCGAGGTCGAGATCGAGCTCCTGATCATCATGCACCGCCGCCGGCTCTGGCTCCGGCTCGTATGCGGGTTTTGCCTGGTAAGCCGGTTCCGGTTGGTACGGGGGGGCCGGCTCGTATTCCGGTTCCGGCGGGTAACTCGACTCCGGTTCATAGGACGGCGCTGATGCAGCGGGCTCGTCTATGCCCGGCGCTTCATAGGGCTGCCGCGGCTGTTGCGGCTCGTATCCGCCAAGCGAGCCGCGCAATTCGAAGCTGGCGAAATCATCCGGCTGCTCTTCCTCGGGCGCGGGCTCGGCCGGCATGCTGTCCCAGATCGAAGCAGGCTTTTCCTCGGGCTCGAAGGCCTGGGGCTCGTCGTAGCGTTCCGCCTCTTCCGGCGCGAAGGACGGCTCGGCCGCGTGGCGCGACGGCGGCTCGGACCGTTCGGAAGGAGCGGGAAAGCTGTCGAACTCGCGCAACAGTTCGTCCGTCAGGTCATCCGCCGTTTCCGGCGGATACGGACCTTCCTGTCGGCGCGGCGGCTCATTGTCGGACGTGCCGATCAGCCTCGCCAGTTCGGCAAAGGGATCATCCCCGTCAAAGCCGCCATTATCGCCGCTACCCGGCTTGTTCTTGTCTGCCATTTTCAAACCACCAATGCTGCCATCGGCCACAAGGCCGACGGGAGAGTGCAGGTGGACCTAACGCATTTCCTGCGGCGCGTCGGTTCCCGTGAGAGCCAGTCCGGAACGCAATACGGCAGCGACAGAAGATACGAGTCCGAGCTTCGCAATCGTTGATTGTCTGTCACTCTCATTAATAAAGCGTAACTCCTGCTTTTCCTTCCCTTTGTTCCAGTGGGAATGGAATTGCGACGCCAAATCATAGAGATAAAACGCCAGCCGATGCGGCTCGCGCATTATCGCCGCCGATTCGATTACCCGCGGATATTCCGCAAGCCTGGCTACAACTCTAAGTTCTTCCGGCTCGTAAGTCGCCTGCTTTACCGCATCTTCCAGTGTTTTTTGTGAAATATCCAGTCCCGGGAAGTTCTCCTGGGCCTGCCGCAGGACAGACATGCAGCGCGCATGCGCATACTGGACATAGAATACCGGATTGTCCTTGGATTGCTCGGTCACCTTGGCGAAGTCGAAATCGAGCGGCTCGCTGCTCTTGCGGTAAAGCATCATGAACCGCACGGAATCGCGGCCGACCTCGTCGACCACCTCGCGCAGCGTCACGAAATTGCCGGAGCGCTTGGACATTTTGAGCTCCTGTCCGCCGCGCATCAGCTTGACCATCTGGCACAACAGCACCGTCAGCTTCGCCTTGCCGCCGGACACCGCCTTGGCGAGCGCCTCAAGCCGCTTGACATAGCCGCCATGGTCGGCGCCGAGAATATAGACCATCTCGTCGAAGCCGCGCTCGTATTTGTCGCGGAAATAGGCGACGTCGGCGGCGAAATAGGTGTAGCTGCCGTCAGACTTGATCAGCGGCCGGTCGATATCGTCGCCCACCTCGGTGGAGCGGAACAGCGTCTGCTCGCGGTCCTCCCAGTCTTCGGGCACCTGCCCCTTCGGCGGCGGCAGCGTGCCCTTGTAGACATGGCCCTTGAAGGTGAGATCGTTGATCGCGGAACGGATCGCCGCGGCATCATCGGCATGAAGCTGACGCTCGGAGAAGAACACCTCGTGAGTGACGTTGAGGGCGGCGAGATCGGCGCGGATCATCTCCATCATGGCGTCGATCGCCCGGTCCTTGACGATCGGCATCCACTGGTCTTCCGGCAGGTTATGCAGCGACGGACCGAATTCCGCCTTCAGCGCCTCGCCGACGGGCACCAGATAATCGCCCGGATAAAGCCCCTCGGGAATGTCGCCGATTTCCTCACCCAAGGCCTCGCGGTAGCGCAGGAACACGGAGCGGGCGAGCACATCGACCTGCGCGCCGGCATCGTTGATGTAATATTCCTTGGTCACCGCGAAGCCGGCGTAATCCAGGATATTGGCGAGCGTGTCACCCACCACCGCGCCGCGGCAATGGCCGACATGCATCGGCCCGGTCGGGTTGGCGGAGACATATTCGACGTTGATCTTGCGACCCTTGCCGATTTCACTGCGGCCGAAATCCTCGCCTTCACGGACCAGGGCAAGCAGAACGCGCTGCCAGTAGCGCGGCGAGAACCGGATATTGATGAAGCCCGGGCCGGCGATCGAAAGCTCGGCGATATCCTCATCGGTCTCAAGCGCGGCGACGATCTTTTCGGCAAGGTCGCGCGGCTTGGTCTCAAGCGGTTTGGACAGCACCAGCGCGGCGTTGACGGCAATATCGCCATGGCTCGGGTCGCGCGGCGGCTCAACCACGATGCGGGTGAAATCCAGCGTGTCGCGCTTTTCCGCGATTTCGGCAATCGTCAGCAGTTGTTCGTTCAGTCTCTGTTCGAAATCGGTAAAAAGGTTCATGTCAATTTCCATCCGCCGCCGCGCGACCGGCGCAAAAGGGCGCAGTTTGCCGGGCTCCTACCGTAAATCAGGGGTATGGTCAAACAACTGGAGGTGCGTGTTGTAGGCGTAGGTGTCGGTCATGCCGGCAAGGTAGTCGGCGACATGCCGGGCAAGCTGGGCCGGCTCCAGCCGCTCGATCCCCTCGCTCCACGAATGCTCGCCCATCAGCTTCGGGTCGTCGATATAGGCGTCGAAGAGGTCGGTCACGATCTGGGCCGCGCCCTTTCGGATCACCATGATATTCGGATTGCGATAGATATGGTGGAACAGCAGCTTCTTGATCTGGCGATCGATCTCCGCCATCGCCGGCGAGAAGGTGGCCAGCGTCATGCCGGCGCGGCGAACCTCATCGGCCGATTGCGGCGCGACCGTGCGCAGGTTTTCCTGCGCGACGCCGATCACGTCCTCGACCATGGCGGTGATCTGGCGGCGCATGATCTCGTTGGTGAACCGGCTCGATTCCAGCCCGGGATAGCGATCGCGCACCTCATACATCAGGCCGGCCAGAAACGGCACCTCCTCCAGCATGTCGTAGCTCAGATAGCCGGAGCGCAGCCCGTCATCGATATCGTGCGTGTTGTAGGCGATATCGTCTGCGATCGCGGCCACCTGCGCCTCCATGCTGGCATGGGTCGAAAGCCAGAGATCATGACGGGCGCAATAATCGAGGATCGGCTGCGGAACCGGCCCGCCAATGCCCTTCCCATCAGCATCCTGCAAGGGGCCGTTGTGCTTGACCAGTCCCTCCAGCGCCTCCCATGTCAGGTTGATGCCGTCGAACTCGGCGTAGCGGCGCTCCAGCTTGGTCACGATCCTGAGCGATTGCGCATTATGATCGAAGCCGCCATAGGCCGCCATCTTCTCGTGCAGCGCATCCTCGCCGGTATG
>NZ_DEPM01000007.1:0-7459 GCF_002358775.1 Martelella sp. UBA3392 | reverse complement strand
CGCCGACGCGGCATATTATGTGCTGGACTATCTCAACAGCTCCTTTCCGACCCAGCTATTC
The DNA here is from genome assembly GCF_002358775.1 of Martelella sp. UBA3392. Lineage (NCBI taxonomy): Bacteria > Pseudomonadati > Pseudomonadota > Alphaproteobacteria > Hyphomicrobiales > Aurantimonadaceae > Martelella > Martelella sp. UBA3392. Next base: position 7,398 of record NZ_DEPM01000007.1, on the reverse strand, counting down.
GAAGCCTTCGAGGACGAGAACGGGGAACTGCGCTCCCGCCCGGTTCACGATGCAAACGGCAATCCGGTTGTCAGCCGGGAAGCGCTCGAAGCGCGTAATGAGCTGATCGAGCATCTTGGCGCCTTGCCTCCCGTTCAGTCGGCGCTTGACCAGATCATTTGCCATTTCGGGACCGAACAGGTGGCCGAAATCACCGGACGCTCGCGCCGGATCGTCAAGACGCGCGACGGGCGCATGACACTGGAGCGCCGTCCGGCATCGTCGAACTACTCCGAAACCGATGCGTTCATGGGCGACAGCAAGAAGATTCTTGCATTCTCGGACGCCGGCGGGACCGGTCGTTCGTATCATGCTGACCTGTCCGCGGCCAACACACGCAAACGGGTTCACTATCTACTGGAAGCCGGATGGCGCGCGGACGCAGCCATCCAGGGGCTCGGGCGGACACACCGCACAAATCAGGCGCAGCCGCCGTTGTTCCGCCCCTGTGCGACCAATGTGAAAGGCGAGAAGCGGTTCCTGTCCACGATCGCACGTCGCCTCGACAGTCTTGGCGCCATCACCAAAGGTCAGCGCCAGACTGGCGGTCAAAATATGTTCCGACCGGAAGACAATCTAGAGAGCGACTACGCCCGCGCTGCATTGCGCCGGTTCTTCAGCCAGCTCTATGCCGGCAAGATTCCGTCGTGCTCGCTGACGAAGTTCGAGGAGGTGACCGGTCTGGCGCTGACCGATCAGGACGGGTCGCTACGCGAAGCCCTGCCTCCGATCAGCCAGTTTCTCAATCGCTGCCTGGCGCTCACGATTGCTATGCAGAACACGGTGTTTGAAGCATTCACCCAAATCCTCGACGGGATCGTCGAAGAGGCGATTGAGGCTGGCACCTATGAGGTCGGCCTGGAGACGCTCACGGGTGAACGCTTCACCGTCAAAAAGCGCGCGCCGATCTACGAACACGGTCACAGCAAGACCGAGATCCTGACGATCGAGAGGCTCACCCGAAACAAACCGATGTCGCTCGACGATGCGCGCCGGTTTCTGGAGCGTCAGCCTGACGCCCAAACCTATCTCGACAAGAAGACCGGCGACGCTGCCATTGTTATCCCATCGGCGACCTGGTTCACCGAAGCGGGCGATCCGATCCGGCGCGTGCAGTTGATCCAGCCGATGTTTAACAAGGCGATGCACCGATCGACTCTGGCGGATTCCAGCTGGAAGCCCGTCGAGCGTGCTGCGTTCGAAAGGGCATGGGCGACCAAGGTCGAGACCATCCCCCAATTCGACACATCGACGATCACGATTGTGGCCGGCCTTCTGCTGCCGATCTGGCAGCACCTTCCACAGTCCAACACGCAGGTCTACCGCCTCACTGCCGAGGACGGAGAGCGTGTCCTCGGCCGCATGTTGACCCATATCGATGCGGTCAATCTCGCAGCTCAACTCGGCGTTTCGGATGCCATCAAGCTTGATCCGGAGGAGGTGCTACACGCCCTCCTGATTGGCAATGCCCAATTCACATTGTCCAATAAAATCAAGCTTCGGAGGTCGAAAGTGATGGATCGTCACCGCATCGAGATGCTAGACTTCAAACCGGGGGATTTGAAAGCTTTCAAGGCGCTTGGCTGCTATACGGAGACCATCGCATGGAAGACACGCCTTTTCGTTCCGGACGACGAAAGCGTTCTCGCAAAAGTGCTGGAAGGCACGAAGATCGTCGCAGTCAGGGAGAGGTGGACATGATTTCTGCCTCCCAACTTTCCGATCAGCTCGCTGCGCGAACCGAACAGTTCTGCCGTACCTATCTGCCCGCCGGTCGGCGGGCGGGCAACTATTGGCAGGTGGGCAACAAATACGGTGACCCCGGTAGATCCATGGCCGTGCGTCTTAGAGACGCCGGCACGCGCAGGGCTGGCAAGTGGGCCGATCGTGCGACCCATGAATATGGTGATCTTCTCGATCTGCTGGAGAGTATCGTCGGGGCAGGCAGTTTTTCCGAAACCTGCAAGGAAGCCCGTCGTTTCCTGAATCTGCCGGAGGTGTCGGCTGATCCTGGCCGAGCCGGGAATGATCACGAGAAGCCACCCTCCAATGTCGATCAGGTCGAATCCGGCCGCAAGCTCTTCTCCTACGGCAAACCGTTCAAGGATACGCCCGTAGAGCGCTATCTGCGCGGGCGGGATATCAGCCGCTTCGGGCCAGCCCTCAAGTATCATCCCCGCGTTTTCTTTCGCGATGAGGACGGTCAGTCCCGGCAGTTGCCTGCCATGCTGGCGGCCGTGACGGATAATGACGGCGCGGTCATGGCATGTGCGCGAACCTGGCTCGATCTGAAAAACAACTCTGTCGCGCGCATCATCGAACCCAAGCGGGTTTCGGGCCAGCTCTACGGCAACGCCGTGCGGTTTCACTCAAGCAGTGCGGGAGGTGACATCATTGCCGGAGAAGGCATTGAAACAGTGCTGTCCATCGGCTCGGTGTATCCAGTCGCGGAGCTGGCCGCTTGCCTGACGGCAACGCATCTGTCTCTGTTCGATCCGCCATTGAGCTGCACGCGGCTGTTCATCGGCCGCGACAGAGACGATGCCGGCGAACTGGCAAGCCGCCAGTTGCGCAGCCGGGCCGAAGAGCGAGGCATCGAGGTGGTCGATCTTGTGCCGACGCTCGACGACTTCAACGACGATCTGCGCAAGTTGGGCAGGCAGGTCCTGCGGGAAAACCTCGACCGGCAGATCATGGCGGCGATCACCAGGCCGGTACCATGGGCTGGTCTGCGCATGCCATAACGTTTGGCCGACGCACAGTTTCGCCTGACAAGTCGTTTTCCGTAGCGGGTTGTATGGCTTTGGCGATGAACCGAAAGCCGACCGCAAAGGCGGTCTGACAGGACAAAGGACAACCCCGCCCTCTCAACAAAAGCGGTTTCCACCCTCAGTGGACCCTCCCCTTTTCTTTTCGGTTGGGGTCCAGCGCTTGCGCTCGGCCCTACGGGTGTCTGCCCTGCCCTTTCGGTTCTTTTATCGCCCCATACAAACCGCAAGAAAAACGAGAGGACGAACCGATGAACGCCTACACAACCGAAGTTCAGCAGCCGCAGAGCCCGACCGCGCACCTCCTCCAAGAAATCGCCCTCTTTGGCTACCGCCCGAACGGCGATGAGCACGACTACCGCCCTCTTCCCACCGCAGAGACTGTTGAGATCGGTGTCGCCGGCATATTCGAAAGCCTTGAAACCATGTTCACCAACACCCGGCTGGAAGACGAACTGTCCGAGGTGCTGTGGGCCGTCGCCAATGTGTTTCACCGCCGTCTGACCCGAGCGCAGAAGAAGCTCGATGACAATGAAGCCGAACAGCGAAGCTTGATCGCCGTGCAGGATGGCAGTGAGATCAGCAGCGTCGAACTGGAAAGGAAAGCTGCCGAAGGGGATACGCTGACTGAAATGCGCAATGCCTTCGAGGCGATGCGAGATCTTGCTGCGGACCACTATAGGGTAAGCGTCGGCTATGAATGGCTACCGCGCACTGGTTCAAAGACCTCGTTCAATGGGCTTACCGCAGCGGTTATCGACAGTCGCGACTATCTCGCCAGGAAGCGCCACGAAGAGAAGGAAATCTATTGCCCGACCGGCACCAAGATCGCGTTCACGGGCGGCGCCGATTATCAGGACCACGAGGCCATCTTCCATGCTCTCGACCAGACACACAAGAAGTACCCGGATATGGTTCTGATCCACGGCGGTTCGCCCAAGGGGGCCGAGCTCATCGCCGCCAAATGGGCAGAACTTCGCAAGGTGGCGCAGGTGGTTTGCAAGCCCGACTGGACCGCGCACCGCAACAAGTCCGCGCCCTTCAAGCGCAACGACAAGATTGTCGAAATGATGCCCAAGGGGATGATCGTCACGCCTGGTAATGGCATCAACCAGAACCTGGCCGACAAGGCACGCAAGGCAGGTATTCCGCTCATGAAGGTCGGCTTCTAGGCCGATCTTCATCCCCTGAAGCAAAGGGCCAACGCCGAAGCGCCGGCCCTGGATTTGGCTGTCTAATCGCGCCAGAAGATCACTGACATGAGCTTGTCGTCGATCTCGCCCGGATACTTGCCAAGATTTGCCCGCACAGTGCGTCCTGGCATATGCACCGACATCTGAAAGTACTCCTGACCATGTTCGTTCTTACGCCGCCAAACTGCCCCGATCTCCACCTCCCGGTCTTTCGGGGTTTTGCCGTAAACGCGATATGCAGGTGAGCCTTCATTGTTGTTGTCAAGTTTGACGCCGCGAATGTCTTCGTCAAACTCAAGCGATGCGATATTGCCTTCGAATGTTTCCCGCGTTGCGTCAAACTGCACGTAGTTCAAGCGCTCCATATTCTTCATTTCTTGCTCCGTCGATTGCGTTGTTTTCAACGGTCCGCCATGGGCAAGGCATCCATTCCTTTTCCCTGGAAAACCAAGTTTTCCGGGGGCAAAGGAGGGAGGGTGCTGCCCGCCCGACGGCTTTTTCATTCGCGGTCATGACACATCTGTTGAGGTGGTGCGGCCGCAGGCGAAGCCGAGGCACGGTTCAACAGATGTCATCTGCCTTGCAGATGCTTGGTCATTGACAGCGAAGGGAAAAGATGGCGGCGGACTTCGAGACAAAGCCGCGGCCAATTGGTCGCGACCCTATTGCTGGAAGCACTTTGCGCGCGATTGTTTAAACCGCGGTCGCCGTATCAGACGAAGTTACGATGTTTTGTGAAGAAAGAGGCAGGAATGCGACTGCTCGTGGATCTTCGGTGAAGTTTGCTTCGAACGGGCCATCTGGGAGTGACACGCGTAGGTGCAGATATTCATCGCCATTCGCGTCGAAGCGCTTTCCAATTCCGCCAATCGCGACCTTTCGGCCGCGCGGTGAGTATCCGAACATATAGAAGCTATACGGTCCTGAAGGTTCGCCAGTAATATGATACAGCGTACCGTTTTGATGAATTTCACCCTCAAGGCCTGCTTCATTCGTAAAGCGAAGAAAATTGCGTACTTGAGGCATGATGTCTTCCCGTATTCGATGCATTTCAGGGGGTGATTTACACCCTTTAGTCAAGCGACTAAGATGCGGGGTGTCAACAAAACCTGACATTTCGATGACAGTTTTCACTAAGACTTTCGTATAAGTCCTAGCGGACGATGACATGCGTGCCCTGACCTACACGATCATATAAATCAATGACATCGCTGTTGAGCAGCCGGATGCAACCGCTGGATACGGATTTGCCTATGGATGCTGGGTCATTGGTCCCATGAATGCGATAGAGGGTGTCGGCGCCGCCCTGGTAGAGGTATAGGGCACGAGCGCCGAGCGGATTCGTCTCGCTGCCGGGGAGTCCCGCAGCTAGAGGTGCGTTGACCTTTGGACGGTCGCGTATCATTGAGCTTGTTGGCGTCCAGGTCGGCCATTCGGCTTTCCTCCCGATGACAGCCTTTCCCGAAAAGTCATGGCCTTCTCGACCGACCGCGACGTTGTAGGCCAGTGCCGTGTTGTCATCCTGGACGAGATAGAGCTTGTGGACATCCGGCTCTACGATGATTGTTCCGGGCGGTTCTGTTGTCTTGAAGCTAGTCAGCGATGGCCCGCCGCCCCTTTTCTGCAGGCCGGCATATTTAGTCACCTCATTCGGAGGATCAGCGACACAGCTGACCAGCGTGAAGACGATGAATAGGGACGCCAGTGCTCTCGTAATCTGAATTGGTTTCGGCATTTCCAGCTATATCGACTTAATTGAGCAAAACGGGCGGCCATGGTCTTTTCCTGCATGATCCTAATGAGGGTATCATCGGCGACGGGAAGTATGAAAGCTGTGCCTTCGATGGCCCAGGCCATGAGGTGGCGAAATCCACGGTAATGCTTGGCCATTGCGGCCGGCCAGACGATATTAGGAAAACCCCTTGAGCTCCCACCCTCAAACTCCTTTCCACGCAGCGCGAGGGTCTTCTGGGTGGAGCTTTTTCGAATAGCGATTCGGTAGAAGAGGGCCGATTTCGCGCAGACCTGTCTGAAAAAGCATTGAGTTAAGGGGCTTTGCCCTGATGTCAGCGCACACCAAATCGAAAATTTAAAATGAGCGCTTTCGTTCTGAAACTATCGATGCCAAGAAGATAAAGCACTGAAAAATATGCACTTAAAAGGCATTCCGGAGATTTCCGCTGACGAAGGATGGCGACGCGTTAAGGTTTTGTTAACTAAAATCGCCTTGCTCGCAAACGCTTCGCAGGTATCATCACGGATATTCGGCATTTCTGCGGAAAAAACGTGATTGGAGAGATTAACGTGAACGCTTCGGCGCAGATTGACAGAGCGCGACTACCAAACGTTGATGATGTCATTGGCGCGCATGCTGAGCTTTTGGGGTCGCAGCTTCAGAGTATCAGCGAAACTCTGTTTCCGCCAACCGCCAGTAAGGCTTTGCGCCGTTTCACGTCTGGAGAAGCTGCCAAGCTCATCGGCGTGTCTGACTCTACGCTTCGGAAGATGACTCTCGCGGGTGACGGTCCGTTACCTGAAACTGCGAGCAACGGCCGGCGCTTCTACTCCCTCTCCGACATCAACGAAATTCGAGCAATCTTTGCAGCTAACGCCCGCGGCCGCGAAGCAATCGACTTTGTTCCGCACCGCCGAGAGGGTGAGCACTTGCAGGTGCTTGCCGTGACGAATTTTAAGGGCGGCAGCGGAAAGACCACGACATCGGCACATCTCGCCCAATATCTAGCATTGGCGGGTTATCGAGTATTGGCAATCGATCTCGATCCGCAAGCAAGTCTTTCCGCCCTGCTCGGCGTGCTGCCCGAGCTGCATGTGGGGCACAACGAGACGCTCTACGCAGCAATCCGGTATGATGAGGGTCGTCGTCCCCTGCGCGATGTGATCCGTCATACATATTTTGATGGCCTCGATCTTGTCCCCGGTAATTTGGAACTAATGGAGTTCGAGCATACCACGCCGAAGGTCTTGGCAGACGGCAGTGCGTCGGATGCGGGCGCGATTTTTTTCGCGCGTGTGGCAAGTGCAATTGACGAAGTGGCGGACGATTACGATGTCGTGGTGATTGACTGCCCTCCCCAGCTTGGTTTCTTGACACTTGCCAGCCTGTGCGCGGCTACCTCCATGATTGTGACGGTGCATCCGCAAATGCTGGATGTATCGTCGATGAGTCAGTTCTTACTGATGACGCGCGATCTCTTAGGCGTTGTGCGTGATGCGGGGGGAACGCTGAAGTTTGATTTCGTGCGCTATCTGCTCACCCGTTATGAACCTCAGGACGCGCCCCAAACAAAAGTGGTCGCGCTGCTCCGCAATCTATTCGACGATCATGTCCTGACCAGTCCGATGGTGAAATCGGCGGCGATCTCGGACGCAGGCCTGAC
>NZ_DEPM01000217.1:9236-10544 GCF_002358775.1 Martelella sp. UBA3392 | reverse complement strand
CACCAGCGCCTCGCCATCGGTCAGCGTGTCGCCGATCCGGAGCGCGCCGTGGTTCGGAATGCCGACGACATCGCCGGCATAAGCGGTATCGGCGAGCTGGCGCTGCGAGGCGAAGAAGAACTGCGGGGCAGTGAGGCCCATCTGCTTGCCGGTGCGGGCGAGCCTCGCCTTCATGCCGCGCGTCAGCGTGCCGGAACACACGCGCACGAAGGCGATGCGGTCGCGGTGGTTCGGGTCCATATTGGCCTGGATCTTGAACACGAAGGCGCTCATCTTCGGGTCCGTCGCCTCCACGGTGCGGACATCGGCTACCTGCGCGCGGGGCGCGGGCGCGAAATCGGAGAGCGCGTGGATCAGGTCGCGCACGCCGTTATTGCGGAGCGCCGAGCCGAAATAGACCGGAGTCATATGGCCTTCGAGAAACGCCTTCCGGTCGAAGGCGGGGTAGCCGTCAATGGCAAGCTCGGCCATTTCCGCCCAGTCCTGACGCTCATGCTCCGGCAGTTTTTCCGACACGACTTCGGGGCCGTTCACCTTGGTCAGCTCTTTCTGGCTGTCGCCATAGCGCACGGCGCTGTCCTTCAGGTGATAGGTGCCGGCAAAGCTCTTGCCCTGGCCGATCGGCCATGTCATCGGCACGGTGTCGAGCGCGAGCTTCTCCTGAACTTCTTCGAGGATTTCGAAGGTGTCGCGGGCCTCGCGGTCCATCTTGTTGACGAAGGTGATGATCGGGATATCGCGCAGCCGGCAGACCTCGAACAGCTTCAGCGTCCGGGGCTCGATGCCCTTGGCCGCGTCGATCACCATGATCGCCGCATCCACCGCCGTCAGCGTGCGGTAGGTGTCGTCGGCGAAGTCCTCATGGCCGGGTGTGTCGAGCAGGTTGAAGACGGTGTTGTCATATTCGAAGGTCATCACCGAGGTGACCACCGAAATGCCGCGTTCGCGCTCGATCTTCATCCAGTCCGAGCGGGTCTGGATGCGGTCCTTCTTCGCCTTCACCTCGCCGGCAAGCTGGATCGCGCCGCCGAACAGCAGCAGCTTTTCGGTCAGCGTGGTCTTCCCGGCGTCGGGATGCGAGATGATCGCGAAGGTGCGGCGGCGGGCAACCGCCTCGGCAAGCGTTTCGGGCATCGGTCGAATATCCTGTTGATGGCGGCCTATGTAGCGATTTGGGCCACAAGATGCAATTGACCTGTCGGCGTCTGGTGGCGAAGGATGCGGGCGAAATTGACGAGGACCTCACAATCACCAATCTCCCCCCTTGAGGGGGAGATGTCGCGAAAGCGACAGAGAGGGGTGAACCCT
>NZ_DEPM01000217.1:0-8951 GCF_002358775.1 Martelella sp. UBA3392 | reverse complement strand
AGGGGGAGATGTCGCGAAAGCGACAGAGAGGGGTGAACCCTTTCAACGAGCTCAGAGCTGGCGGCTTTCGCTGCACCCCTCTCTGCCCTGCCGGGCATCTCCCCCTCAAGGGGGGGGAGATCGGCCAGAGGTGAGGCGGCCGTGTAACGTGACAGGTCCCGGGGTGACTGCAATGAACATGGAAACAAAAATGACGCTGAAGCTGAAACGCCTCGAACATGCCGAGGGCATCGAGCCACCTGCCTACGAAACCTCCGGTTCCGCCGGCATGGATATCCGCGCCGCCGTCGACGCGCCGATGACGCTTGAGCCCGGCAGGCGGGCGCTGGTGCCGACCGGTTTCATCTTCGAAATTCCGCAAGGCTTCGAGGCCCAGATCCGTCCACGCTCCGGCCTCGCCTACAAGCACGGCATCACCTGCCTCAACACGCCCGGCACCATCGACAGCGATTATCGCGGTGAGGTCAAGGTGCTGCTCGTCAATCTCGGCGAGGAGACCTTCGTGATCGAACGCGGCATGCGCATCGCCCAGGTCATCATCGCCCCGGTGACGCAGATGCCGGTGACCGTGGTCGACGACCTGACCGAGACCAAACGCGGCGCCGGCGGATTTGGATCGACGGGCGTGTGAGGCGCGGTTTCCGGGCGTCTGTAAATCGGCGTATTTCCGCATTCTTGCCTGTGGTGTAGGCTTCCCGGAAAGCTGGCGCAACGCGGCACGGAGGCTTTGCCCATGGACATGATGGAGGCGTTTCAGCGGGTTGGTCTGGCGCTGGCGATCGGGCTCCTGGCCGGGATCGAGCGCGGCTGGCAGGAGCGCGATCTGGCCGACGGGCAGCGGGTGGCGGGCATCCGCACCTTTGCGCTGGTCGGGCTTCTGGGTGGGCTGGCGGGCTATCTCGGCGTTGAGACCGGCCCGATGGTGCCGGCGATGCTGGCGGCCGGGTTGACGATCGCCTTCGTTGTCTTCGAGTATCTGGCCGCGGGGCCACGGCATGATTTCAGCGTCACCGGCGTGGTTGCGGCGCTGGTCGTGTTCGCGCTCGGCATTGTTTCCGTTACGGGCGATATGCGGCTGGCGGCCGCCGGCGGGGTGGTCACCACCGTGCTGCTGGCCGCCCGCCACGCGCTCCACGGTTTTCTGAAGTCGATGACATGGGTGGAACTGCGTTCTGCGCTCGTGCTTCTGACGATGAGCTTCGTGGCGCTGCCGCTTCTGCCCAACCGCGCGATCGATCCATGGGGCGGATTCAATCCGTTCTCCGTCTGGCTGATGACGGTGATGATTGCCGCACTCTCCTATGCCGGCTATGTGGCGATGCGCATTGGCGGGCCGGAGCGCGGCATCCTGTTTGCCGGCGCCACCGGCGGCATCGTGTCGTCAACGGCGACGACGCTCTCCTTCGCGCGCATTTCTGTCGGGCAGCCGGCTTTGTCGCGCAATCTCGCGGGCGCGGCATCCATCGCCGGCGGGCTGTCGCTGGTCCGCTGCTTCGTGATTGCCTCGGTCGTGGCGCCGGCTCTGATGGCGCCGCTGCTCGTAGTCCTTGCGCCAGGGCTTTGCGCCTTCATCCTTGCAAGCCTCGTCCTGAACCGCAGCGGCGGTAACGCCCGGCCGGAGACCGAGCTTCAGCTTTCCAATCCGTTCGAGCTGCAGTCGGTGTTGCGGTTCGGCGCATTGCTCGGCGTTATCGGTTTTGCCGCCAAGGTGCTGGTCAGGTTCCTGGGGCCGGCGAGTATCGTGTTCATTGCACTCGTCTCCGGCATTCCCGATCTCGACGCCATCACGCTTTCGACCGCGCATCTGGCCGGAGGGGCGGTTCCGGTCCATACCGCGGCGATCGCGGTGCTGACGGCGGCGGTCTCCAACCTGATCACCAAGGTGGTGCTGGCCTATGGCAGCGGTACGCGGGAATATGGCCGGCTGCTCGCCCTGGTGACGCTGGTGGTGATCATGGTCGGCGGAGCCTGTTTCTGGCTCTACAGCGCGGTTTTGCAGTGACGCGCGGGCTTGCAGGTCGCGCCTGAAATGAAATTCCTTCGGAGGGGCTATAATTGGAACTGCATTCCTCAAGTCCGGAGTGCATCGCCGGTTCGTGCCTCGAATTCGGTCGCCTTCGACCCTACCTAGATTGTAACGAATTCAAGGGAGCACAGTCATGGAACAGAACGGCAAGCCCGGACGCGGGAAGGTATACGGATCCATCCTCGAGACGATCGGCGATACGCCGCTCGTGCGTCTCGACAAGCTGGCGAAGGAGCATGGCGTCAAGGCCAACCTGCTCGCCAAGCTCGAATTCTTCAATCCCATTGCCTCGGTGAAGGACCGTATCGGCTTCGCCATGATCGAGGCATTGGAAAAGGCCGGCAATATCACGCCCGGCAAATCCGTTCTGGTCGAGCCGACCTCGGGCAATACCGGCATCGCGCTTGCGTTTGCCGCCGCCGCCAAGGGTTACCGGCTGATCCTCACCATGCCGGAATCGATGTCGATCGAGCGCCGCAAGATGCTGGCGCTGCTCGGCGCGGAACTGGTGCTGACCGAGCCGCCGAAGGGAATGAAGGGCGCGGTCGCCAGGGCCGAGGAAATCGCCGCCGAAACCGAAAACGCGGTGATCCCGCAGCAGTTCGAAAACCCGGCGAACCCCGAAATCCACCGCAAGACCACGGCCGAGGAAATCTGGAACGACACCAATGGCGATGTCGATATCTTCGTCTCCGGCATCGGCACGGGTGGCACGATCACCGGTGTCGGCCAGGTGCTGAAGCAGAAGAAGAAGGACGTGCATGTGGTGGCCGTCGAGCCCACCGCCTCGCCGGTTCTGTCCGGCGGTTCGCCCGCGCCGCACAAGATCCAGGGCATCGGCGCCGGCTTCGTGCCGGGCGTACTCGACACCTCGGTCTATGACGAGATCGTACAGGTCGAAAACGACGATGCCTTCGCGCTCGCCCGCGAAGTGGCCCGCCTTGAAGGCGTGCCGGTCGGTATCTCCTCGGGCGCCGCCCTGAAGGCGGCGATCGAGGTCGGCTCGCGCCCCGAGAACGAAGGCAAGACCATCGTCGTCATCATCCCGTCCTTCGCCGAACGCTATCTGTCGACAGCGCTGTTCGAGGGGCTCGGGCAGTAACACTTCCCCGCGCGGGAACAACCGACGCATTGATTATAAGGCTCATTTTAAGGCCGGAGACATGGCGAGTGCCATGTCTCCGGCCTTTTCGTTGCGGCACATAGTCGCTTCCTCACAACCGCTGTTGACAAGCTTCAAATTTATATGTGAAATAAGTGATCATATATAAGAGCCCTTTTCGGAGGAGGGCCCAGTGATCCTCAGGAGGAAAGTCAATCATGAAATTTGCTAATGCCGCTCTCGTCGCGGCTGGTTTCCTGTTCGCCGGTTCGGCCATGGCGGCCGACTACACCATTCGCCTCGCCAGTTCCCTGTCGCCGGGTGAGCCGACCATCGAGGCGGCTGAGTTCTTCGCCGATGAAGTTGCCAAGCGCACCGACGGGCGCGTTGAAATCCAGGTGTTTCCGGCCCAGCAGCTTGGCAGCGAAAAGGACGTCAACCAGATGATGCGCCAGGGCGCGCCGATCATCTCGGTCACCTCGTCCGGTTACCTCTCCGATTTCGTGCCGGATATCGGCGTGGTCGAAGGCCCCTATCTGCTCGACAATCCGGAGCAGTTCGAAAAGATCGCAAGCTCCGACTGGTTCGCCTCCGTCAAGGACCAGTTCAACGACAAGGGCATCACCTTTCTCGTTGACGATGCGCTTTTCGGCGCCCGCAACATCCTGGCCGACAAGCCCGTGCGCAGCCCGGCCGATGTCGATGGCATGACGATCCGCGTCCCGCCGAACACGGTGTTCGTCAAGACGTTCGAGGCCATGGGCACGCGCCCGGCAACTGTCGAGTGGTCGGAAGTCTATAGTGCTCTTCAGCAGAACGTCGTCGAAGGCGCAGAAGCCCCGCTCGGCTCGCTCTGGGGGGCGAAGCTACACGAGACCCGCGATACCATCTCGCTGACCCAGCACTTCACCGCCTTTACCTTCTGGGTGATCAATTCCGACTATTTCAACAGCCTGCCGGAAGACATTCGCGATGTGATGATGGAGGTCGGTCAGGAAACCGGCGCGCTGGCCACCGAACTGACGCTGAAGCGTGACGAGGAGTACAAGGACATGTTCCGCGATGCCGGCGTCACCATCGTGGACGATGTCGATATCCAGGCCTTCCGCGACAAGACCGCCGGCGTTTACGGCGAGTTCCCGAACTGGACGCCCGGCCTCTACGACCAGATCCAGAAGATCCTCGCCGAATAAGCGCGTTCGAAAGCGACCGGAGGCCGGGGCATGTCGCCTCGGCCTTTCGGTGTCCTCATACGATTTTCAAGGCGGGAAACGATGTCGAAGCATTCGCAAGGGTCCGGTCTGCGCCCATTCCATTATTTCGAGGAAGTCATTGCCGGCATCGCGCTTGTCGTGCTGGTGGCTGCCGTCTGCTGGGGCGTCGTGACCCGCTACATCACGGAAACGCCGGCGGCGTGGACCGGCGATATCGCCTCAGTTTCCTTCGCCTGGTTGATTTTCATGGGCAGCGCGGCGGCCTTCAAATATGGCATGCATATGAGCATCGATCTGGCGTGGATGCTGATTCCGGCCGGTCCCCGGCGTATCCTCGGCGCTCTCGTCGATCTCCTGATCCTCGCCTTTCTTGCCTATGCGACCTGGCTTGGCGTCAAATTCTGTCTGAGCACGATGGATGATCCGATGCCGATCCTAAGATGGCCGCGCGCCATTCTCTACGCGGCGCTGATGTGCGGCTTCGCCTGCATGTTCCTGCGCTATGCCGGCATTGCGCTGCGCAAGTTCAAGGGCGATACGGAGCCCACCCACCGTCTCGCCGAAACTCCGGACGAAGGAGGCGCGGGATGGGCCTGATACCGGTTGCCATCATGCTGGCGCTGTTTCTGCTGAACACGCCGATCGCGCTTGGCATCGCCATGGCCGCGCTCAGCTTCTTCCTGATGTCAAGCGGGCTGCCGATCAGCTCGTTCATCCAGAAGATGGCGTCCTCCACCGAATCCTTTCCGCTGCTTGCCGTGCCGTTCTTCATCTTCGCCGGCACGATCATGAACCATGCCGGCATCACGAGGCGGCTGCTCGGCTTTGCCGATGCGCTGGTAGGCCACACCATCGGCGGCTTGGCGCAGGCCAATGTCATGCTGTCGGCGCTGATGGGCGGGCTGTCGGCCTCGGCCAACGCCGATGCCGCCATGCAGGCCAAGATGCTGGGCACGGAAATGGTGCGACGCGGCTATTCGCCAGGCTTCACTGCGGCGGTGTGCACCTGCTCGGCCGTCATCACGCCGATCATTCCGCCGGGCATCGGGCTCATTCTTTACGGCTTTCTCGCCAATGTCTCCGTCGGCAGGCTGTTCATCGCCGGCATCGTTCCCGGCCTCTTGATCATGCTTGCGCTTATGCTGGCCGTCAGGCTCCGGGCCAAGAGCCGCAAGTACAAGCCGACGCGCGTCAAGATGGCGACAGGCCGCGAACTCTGGAAAGCCTTCGTCGAATCCCTCGGCGCGCTTTCGATCATCGCCTTCATCCTGATCGGCATCCGCCAGGGCATCTTCACGCCAACAGAGGCGGGCGCGATGACGGTGGTCTATGCCTCGATCATCGGCTTTTTCTGGCACCGGGAGCTGAAGCTCTCGTCGTTTCCGCTGATCATCACCGAAACCGTTCTGGCAACCGCCGTCGTGATGCTGATCATCTGTGCGGCCGGCGCGTTCGGCTTCTACATGACCTGGGAACAGATCCCTGCGAAGGGCGCGGCGCTGCTGCTCGGCATCACAGAAAACCCGTTGATGCTGCTGTTGCTGATCAATGTGCTGCTGCTGGTGATCGGCATGCTCATCGAAGGCACGGCGGCGCTGATCCTGCTGACGCCGATCCTGGTGCCGGCGATCACCAAGCTCGGCATCGATCCCTTGCAGTTCGGCATCGTGATGGTGGTCAACCTGACGATCGGCGGCGTCACGCCCCCCGTCGGAACGCTGATGTTCACCTCGTGCTCGGTCCTCGGCGTCTCGATCGGCGAATATATGCGCGAGGCATGGCTGTTCTTCGTGGCCCTGCTGGCGGTGCTGCTGGCGCTCGTCTTCTTCCCCTCTATCGTGACATTCCTGCCGGACATGATGATGGGGAAATAGCCTCCTTGTCCCCGGCCTCGCATTGCGTGAGGCCAGGGCGATGCTCACATCCCGTGCAGCACATAAGCCGCCTTGACGGCTGCGGAGGCGCGGTTTTCGACGCCGAGCTTCACATAGATGGTTTCCAGATGCTTGTTCACCGTGCGGGTGGAAAGGCCGAGAATTTCGCCGATGTCGCGGTTGGTCTTGCCCTTGGCGATCCAGGCCAGCACTTCGGATTCGCGCGCCGTCAGCGGAAATTCCTTGCGCAGCGCCTCGTCGTCGCTGACGGGGTTGGCGGGCGTGACGCGGAACAGGTATTCGCTGGTTCCGGTCTTTTCCAGAAAGGCGAGCTGGAACAGTTTTTTGCCATTTTCGGTGATCGGAAGAATGGCATCCGGGCTGGCGGACGGTTCGCCGCCGGCAAGCCAGTCGGCGAGTTGGCGGGTGATGAAGCCGAGGTCGGCGCCGGCGCCGACCGCGTCGTGGATCAGCCGGCTTGCCTGCGGCGTCATCCAGCGCAGCCCGCCCCCGGCGTCGCAGGCCAGCAGGTGGCGGCCGGTGGCGTCCAGCGCCACCCGCGCGCTCTGGGTCGAGCGGGCATTGGCGAGATGAACCCGGATGCGGGCGCGCAGCTCGTCGATATTGATCGGCTTGGTGAGGTAGTCGACCCCACCCGATTCCAGCGCGTGGACGATATGTTCGGTCTCCGAAAGCCCGGTCATGAAGATCACCGGCGTTTCGGCGGAGGGCCCGGCCTTCAGCCTGCGGCAGGCCTCGAAGCCGTCCATCTTGGGCATCACCGCATCCATCAGCACGATATCGGGCGTAATCCGCTCGACGATCGAAAGCGCGCTCGCGCCCGAGGTCGCGATCAGCACGGAATAGCCGGACGCCTCCAGCGCCTCGGTCAGGAAGCTCAGCGCATCCGGACTGTCATCGACCAGGAGAACGATTTCCTGTGGCTCAGCCATTCCCGTCCCCTTCGGTCGGCAGCGATCTCATGAAACGCAGGAAGCCATCGAGATCGAAACGATCGACGAAACCCGTCGCCTCCTCGACAAACGGCTTGTGCGTGGCGGCAAGTGCGGCGAGCTTGTCCTTGATGCCCCGGTGATAGCCGATCTCCGCCAGACGGATCAATTCCTCGCATTCGGATTTCGGGGGCGGGACGAGCCGTTCCGGCACTTTTGCCGCTTTGACCGGCGCAGCATCCGCTGCCTGCCGCCATGTCAGCCCGAGATGCATGCCGAGCACGTCTTTCAGCCGTTTCAGGTTGACGGGCTTGGACAGCGTGTCGTTATGGCTGTCATCGCCGTGGCCGATCTCGGCGTCATCGCCGATATTGGCGGAGAGCATGATGATCGGCCGCGTCACGCCGCGTTCGCGCAGCGCTGTCGCCAGTTGCCAGCCGTTCATGCCGGGCATGCGGATGTCGAGCAGGAACAGGTCCACCGGTTCGATTGCGGTCTGTTCGAGACAGGCCGCGCCGTTTTCGGCCAGCATCACGTTGAAGCCGAGCGGTTGCAGGATATCGGCCATCATCGCGCGGTGATCCTCATTGTCGTCGACGACCATGATCGTTCGGCGCGGACCATCATAGACGCCGGTGTCCGCGCCGGCTTGCGGGGGCGTCGGGCGGTCGACGGAGGCGAGCATCAGCCGCACCGAGAAGGTCGCGCCCTCGCCGGGGCGGCTCTCGACCGCGATATCGCCGCCGAGCGTGTTGACCAGAAGCCTGGTGATTGTCAGGCCGAGACCGAGGCCCGGCTTGTCGCGGGTTCCGCCGCGCTCGAACGGTTCGTAGATCCGGCCGAGATGCTTCTCGTCGATGCCGCTGCCGGTATCCGTCACGGTGAAGGTGGCCACCTGGCTGCGATAGCGGGCATCGAAGGTCACCGTGCCCGTATCGGTGAACTTCACCGCGTTCGACAAGAGGTTGACCAGGATCTGGCGCAGGCGCTTTTCGTCGGTGCGGACATAGGCTGGCAGGTTCCGGTCACGACCGTGGCGAAAGGCGAGGCCCTTGGCGCGGGCTTGGGTCTCGAAGATATCGACGATCTGGTCGAGGAATTCGCCGAGATTGATCTCGTTGGAATAGACCTGCAGCCGGCCCGATTCGATCCGGGAAATATCAAGCAACCCGTCGATCAGGCCCGAAAGATAATCGGCGGAGCGCCGGATCGACTGGATCGCCGGCTGGCGGGCCTCGGGGATCGTCGGATCGCGCTCCAGCAACTGGGCATAGCCGGAGACGGCGTTGAGCGGCGTCCTGAGCTCGTGGGAAAGACCCACGACATAGCGGCTCTTGGCGCGGTTGGCGGATTCGGCGGCTTCCTTGGCGGCCTGCAACGCCGCATCGGTTTTCTCGTGCGCCGCGATTTCCTTGAGCAGCAGCGTGGTCTGGCGCGAGGATTCTTCCTCGGCGACCTTTCGGCTGTCATGGGCCAGCACGAAGAACCAGGCGACCACGCCGGTAATCAGCGCGAACACGAAGAACACGATCAGCGCGGTGTTGTAGACCACCACCTGGGTTTCCGGCGCCGCCCGCGCGGTCTGATAGGCGATCATCGCCAGGATCGCGCCGATTGCGGTGATCGAAAGCGCGAGCGTTATGCCGTAGCGCCCGAGCCTTGTGGCAAGCTGGGCGACGATCCTCGCCGGCAGCAGCTTGTGGGCGACGGTGCCAAGCTGCGCCTCGAATTTCGCGTTCGGCTTGCAGAGATCGTGGCAGCGGCTGTCGAGCGAGCAGCACA
>NZ_DEPM01000071.1:1277-4677 GCF_002358775.1 Martelella sp. UBA3392 | reverse complement strand
CACCCGGCTGGGGCTCTGGATCACACGGGCCGAGGACAGGATCGGGCTTGGCCACGTGCCGGACTGGGTGCCGGATGATTTCGGGCTTACGTCCGGCGCACCGGTGCCCGAGGTGCAGCGCATCTCCTTCGACCGGGACGGCGAAAGTGCAGAATTTTCATACACATGGTTTGACCCGGCGGTGGTGCGTTACGTCGCGCGGCTCAAATAGGAGGGGCTGAGGTGAAGGCAATCTACGGCATTATCGGCTGCGGCATGATGGGACAGGAGCATCTGCGCAACATCGCGCTTCTGCCCGAGGCGGAAATCGGCGCGATCTTCGAACCCGATCCGGAAATGCGCGCGAAGGCTGCAGCACTCGCCCCGAAGGCGCGGCTCTGCGACAGCCTCGCAGATCTGCTTGCGGTGGACACCATCACCTGCCTGCTGATCGCCAGCCCCAACCACCTGCACCTGTCGCAGATGGAGGAGATCGCCCGCACGCGGCCGCTGCCGCTGATGGTGGAAAAGCCGCTTTTCACCGATCCCGGCGATACCGCCCGGGTGAGCGCGTTCAAGGCGAACTATCCGGCCCCTGTCTGGGTGGCGATGGAATATCGCTACATGCCGCCGATCGCGCGGCTAGTGAGCGAGGCGGACAGCGCGACCGGCGGCGTGCGGATGCTGACCATCCGCGAACACCGCTTTCCGTTTCTGACCAAGGTGGGCAACTGGAACAGGTTCAACCGCTATTCCGGCGGTACGCTGGTGGAAAAATGCTGCCATTTCTTCGACCTGATGCGGTTGGTGATGAAGAGCGATCCGGTCAGGATCATGGCCAGTGGCGGACAGGCCTTCAACCACCGCGACGAACTCATTAACGGCGACGAACGACCGGATGTCTGGGACAACGCCTATGTGATCGTCGATTTCGCCTCCGGAACCCGCGCGGCGCTTGAGCTCTGCATGTTCGCGGAGGGCTCGCGCTTTCAGGAGGAGATTTCCGCGATCGGACCGGCCGGCAAGATCGAATGCCACGTGCCCGGCCCGACCCGCTTCTGGCCGGTCGAACTCGGCGCGCCGCCCGATCCCCGCATGGTCTATTCTCCGCGCAACCCCAAGGGGCCGCGCGAGGCCGTGATCCCGGTCGATCCGACGCTGCTGATGGCCGGCGACCACAATGGCTCGACCTTCTACCAGCATCAAAGCTTCGTCGCCGCGATATCCGGCGCGCGCCCGGTGGAGGTGAGCCTTGAGGATGGCTGGTGGGCCGTCGCCATGGGCCATGCCGCGCAGCAATCGGCCATGAGCGGCCATGCGGTGAAGCTCGAAGGCGACCATTTCAGGGTCCAGACTTGACAAAAGGCAAGAAATTCAAGGCCGAAGCGGACGCCTTGCCGCGCACGACCCACCTTCAAACTGGACGGCAACACAAGAACCGCTGTAGCATGTTGATGAGCACGAAACAGCGGACGCAAAACGATGGGTCGCCTACCCCTGAACCTTACCCTGGACCCGATAGACCAGCCCAGGGACGCCGTCGATATTATCCTTGAGACGGTGCGCAAGCATTTCGACATGGAGGTCGCCTATCTTTCCGAGATCGTCGATGGCCAGTCGGTTTTCCGCGCGGTCAGCGCGCCGGGTTTCGAGGCGCTTATCAGCCCAGGATCGGTGATCCCGCTTTCCGAGGTCTATTGCCAGCACATTCTCGACGGCGTGTTGCCGAACCTGATGACCGATACCAGCCAGCATCCACTCGCCGTGGCCATGCCGATCACGCGCAACGTGCCGATCGGCGCGCATCTGAGCCTGCCGGTCTACCACGACAATGGCCAGGTCTACGGCATGCTCTGCTGCCTGCGCAGCACACCGCATCCAAGCCTTGGCGAGCGCGATCTTGCGGTGATGGAGACCTTTGCCGGGCTTGCCGGCAACCAGATCAATGACGGCCTGCGCCGCCGCGCCGAGATCGCCGACATCAATGCCCGCCTGGACAGCGCGCTTGCCGCGGACGGCTTCAGGATCGTATTGCAGCCGGTGGTGGATCTTGAAACCCTGCGGCCGATCAAGTTCGAGGCGCTGTCGCGGTTTGCCGGCGGCAGGTCCCCCAATATCTGGTTCGAGGAGGCCCGGCGGGTGGGCCGACAGGTCGAGCTCGAAATCGCGGCCATTGAAAAGGCCCTGGCATTGCTCGGCGACATCCCGCAGGAGATGGCGATCGGCTTCAACGCCTCCCCGCAGACCATCGCCAGCGGCGCGCTGCTGGAAGCGATCGGCCATATACCGCCGGAGCGCCTTGTGGTGGAGATCACCGAGCACGACGTGGCGGAGGACTTCAACGAGCTCGCAACCGCGCTCCAAACATTGCGCCGGCGTGGCATACGCACCGCCGCCGACGATGTCGGGGCCGGGTTTTCCGGCCTGATCGCGCTTTTGCGCATGCGCCCCGATATCCTCAAGCTCGATATCGAACTGGTGCGCGACATCAATTCCAACCTCGCCAAACAGGCGCTTGTGCTGGGTATGGTCGATTTCGCCCGCCAGACCGGCGCGCTTACCATCGCCGAAGGCGTGGAAACCGAGGAGGAATACGCGACCCTGCTCCGCCTGAAGGTCGATCTGGGTCAGGGTTACCTTTTCGCCAAGCCGATGGAGATCGGCAGTGCGCAGGAATGGTTGGCGGAAAGACGTTAGGGTTTATCGAAAAAACGCGCCGCAAAGGTTTCCCGTAGCGGCGCGCCATGTCTGGCGTTTTCAACCTTCACCGAGGTCGTCTTCATTATGGATCAGCTCAAGCGCACCATAGAGGCGGACCGCCGCCGCGCTGTAGCCCAGCTTCATGGCAAGATCCAAAGTGGCTTCTATGGATCGCACCATCCGTATCTTTTTTGATTCCGAAATCAGCAAGCGGCCAATGCGCTCCTGACTATCCGCACTAATATCATGCATTCCCTCACCTCATTTATTATTTTCGTTGGGGCGCGCCCAGAGCACAATAATTATTAGTTTTGAATAAAATACATAATACTTCTTATATAGACAACGCTAATGATTGTCTATTTTTTAACTATTGAAGGAATTTATATTTTAGTAGATTATGCAACTCATGATCGAAACACCGATAGATAACAACGTTGTTATACTCGGAGAATGCGTGGCCGCCGGCCTGCGCGCAATTCGGCAGGCCTTTGAGGAAGCGGCGTACAGCTGACCGCCGGAAGCGCACGCCACCCACCCGAATTTCGCCGGCTCACTGAAAAATGAGGCTGGTCGGTCCACACCGAGTGGATCAACAGAACGCGACGAAACCGCGCTTTGCCCGCAAGCCGCTTTTGCTCTATCAGGATGCGGATGCAATGCAGGACCGCGCGGACATGAAGGATGAAACCAGGGCGCTGCCCGTCACCGCCGTGCTGGA
>NZ_DEPM01000071.1:0-896 GCF_002358775.1 Martelella sp. UBA3392 | reverse complement strand
GGCGCCGGCAAGACCACGCTGGTGCCGCTGCACCTGCTGGAGCGCGGCCCGCCGGGCAGGATCATTCTGCTGGAGCCGCGAAGGCTTGCCGCCCGCGCCAGCGCCTTTCGCATGGCATCCCTTCTCGGCGAGGAGCCCGGCGGCACCGTCGGCTATCGCATGCGGCTCGACACCAAAGTCTCGGCCAAAACCCGCATCGAGGTGGTGACCGAGGGCGTGTTCGCCCGTATGGCGCTGGAAGACCCCGAGCTTGCCGGCATTTCGACGGTGATATTCGACGAATTCCACGAACGCTCGCTCGACGCCGATTTCGGGCTGGCGCTGGCGCTCGATATCCGCGCCGGCCTGCGCGAAGACCTGAATATCCTGGTGATGTCCGCGACGCTGGATGTCGCCCGGATCGCCGCCCTTCTCGGCGATGCGCCGGTGATCGAGAGCAAGGGCAGGGCCTATCCGGTCGAAATCCGCTATCAGGCCCGGCCGCCGCAAGCGCGCATCGAGGACAGTGTCGCCGACGCCGTGCGCGCCATGTTGGCGACGGAAGAGGGCTCGATCCTCGCCTTCCTGCCGGGCCAGGCCGAAATCCGCCGCACCGCCGAGCGGCTGGAGGGAAGGGTGGGCGACGACACCGATATCGCGCCGCTTTACGGCAATCTCACCCGCGCCGAGCAGGATGCCGCGATAAAGCCCGCGCCGGCAGGCCGCCGCAAGGTGGTGCTCGCCACCTCGATCGCCGAAACCTCGATCACCATTGACGGCGTCACCATCGTCATCGACAGCGGGTTGCAGCGCCAGCCCGCCTATGAGCCGGCCACCGGCATCACAAGGCTGGAAACCGTGAAGGTCTCGCGCGCGGCAGCCGACCAGCGCGCCGGCCGCGCCGGGCGCACCGCGCC
>NZ_DEPM01000080.1:3001-3272 GCF_002358775.1 Martelella sp. UBA3392 | reverse complement strand
GACGAACCGTCGAACATGATGCCGTCGGCGAACAAATCTTCATCGACAGCGGAAATGTCCATCGTCACGTGCTGCAGCTTGCCCTTGGGGTCGGTAAAGCGCAGATCCACGAACTTGACGTCGTTGTCCTTGATTTGTTTCATAATTTCAGAAGCTGTCGTCATTTAACGTTTTCCTTGCATAAGAAGATGACGATAGGGATGCCCCGTCTTTGTCAAAAGAGGAGGGATGGATCAGATGGCGTCAACGCCGGTTTCGCCGGTGCGGATGC
>NZ_DEPM01000080.1:0-2696 GCF_002358775.1 Martelella sp. UBA3392 | reverse complement strand
GTTTCGCCGGTGCGGATGCGCACGACGCCCTCGACATTGGAAACGAAGATCTTGCCGTCGCCGATACGCCCGGTTTGAGCGGCGTTGCGGATGGCTTCGATGACTGCGTCCACGTTTTCGTCTGCCAGAACGACCTCGACTTTGACCTTGGGAAGAAAGTCGACGACATATTCAGCGCCCCGGTAAAGCTCCGTATGACCCTTCTGGCGCCCGAAGCCTTTGGCTTCCGTGACAGTGATGCCCTGCAGGCCGACGTCCTGAAGGGCTTCCTTCACTTCGTCGAGTTTGAAAGGCTTGATGATCGCTTCGATCTTTTTCATGAGAAAATTGCTCTCCGCTTCTCCCGTTGAAGCAGGCGTCAGCCCGCTCGGAACTTCTAATGCACATTGCATGCCAAGTTCGATTGTTCTTCGTGCAAATCCACCGAAATGAAATTGCGGCCTCGCGATTGCCGCAGCATTCCGCATGTGGCACCGAAATCAGGTTCGCCAAAAGGCGCCTTCAGGTCAATAGCGCGGCATTTCAGGGGCGCTGACGACGAGGACGCATGAATTTTGAGCAGCAACCTGTGTTTAATTAATAGGCAATTGATTACCAACTAGCCAGAAGAAAGTCGCCTCTTGCATCATCACCTGATTTTCCGCTCTATTCACCCGCGATGAAGGAGTGCCGGCCTTGCTGATGACACCAGAGGAAATGGGGCGCGCCGATGCGCTTGCCGCTGAGAGCGGTATAGACAGCTACGCGCTGATGGTAAGCGCGGGGCGGGCGGTCGCGGCCTGCCTGCTGCGGCATTATCCGGCGGCGCGGCGCGCGGTGGTGCTGTGCGGACCCGGCAACAATGGCGGCGATGGCTATGTCGCGGCGCGCGCGCTTGCCGAAACAGGCATGAAGGTGGCGCTGTTTCACCTTGGTGATCCGACCAGGCTCTCCGGCGACGCCCTTCGAGCGCGGCAGGATTGCGGCATGGACAGCGCGGGGATGGATGCCTTTAGGCCGGAGCAGGGCGATGTCATCGTCGATGCGCTTTTCGGCGCGGGCCTTGCGCGGCCGCTTTCCGACGAGATTGCCGCCGTGATCGCGCGGGCGGAGGGTCTGCCGGTGATCGCTGTCGACCTGCCGTCCGGCATCAGCGGCCTGACCGGCCAGGTTCTCGGCGCGGCCTTCAAGGCCTCGCATACCGCGACCTTCATGGCGGCAAAACCCGGCCATTACCTGCTGCCGGGCCGCGCGCATTGCGGCCGGCTGGAGGTGTTCGACATCGGCATTCCGCGCCGCATTCTGGCGGAGGCGGCCGGCGACCACCATCTCAATACCCCGGCGCTGTGGGCCGATAGCCTGCCGCGCGCGGGCGCCGACTCACACAAGTTCAGCCGCGGCCATCTCGGCGTGTTTTCCGGCGGCGCCTCGGCCACGGGCGCCGCCCGGCTTGCCGCGATGGCGGGTTTGAAGGCGGGCGCCGGACTGGTGACGATCGCGGCAGCGCCGCAGGCAATCCTCGTCAATGCCGCGCATCTGACGGCGATCATGCTGAAACGCATCGAGGACGTTTCCGCGCTCAGAGACTGGATCGCCGACAAGCGGCTGTCGGCCTTCGTTCTCGGCCCAGGTTTCGGGATAAGCGCTGAAACGCGGGACTTTGCCGAAACGCTGATCGGACGCCCGCTGGTGCTCGACGCCGACGGACTGACCGCCTTCGCGGAGCAGCCTAAGGCGCTGTTCGACCGGCTGGAAGCGGCCCCGGAAACCTGTGTCATGACCCCGCATGCCGGCGAATTCGCGCGGCTGTTTCCCGATCTCGCCGAGGATAGCGACCTCGGCAAGCCCGAAAAGGCATTGCGGGCGGCCCGGCGCGCCCATGCGGTGGTGCTCTACAAGGGCGCCGATACCGTGATCGCGTCGCCGGACGGCAGGATCGTGATCAACGCCAACGCCCCGCCATGGCTCGCTACCGCCGGGTCAGGCGATGTGCTTTCCGGCACGATCGGCGGGCTGCTGGCGCAGGGCGTGCCGGCCTTCGAGGCGGCGTCAGCCGGGGCCTGGCTGCACGGCGAAGCTGGAAACCGGGCAGGGGCGGGGCTGACGGCGGAGGATCTGCCGACCCACCTGCCTTCCATCCACGAGATTATCGCTAACGCACGCTGAGTCGCATTGCCGCCGACAGGGACCGGCCCCTACGCAGATCCTACTTGTCGACCAGGCCTTGCAGCTTCTGCGCCCCCGCCGGGGCACGGACCTTGCCGCCGGTGATGAAGAACGCATAGACGTCGCGCGGCTCTGCCTCCGGCGCATCTCCGGCAAGAAGCGGCAGATCGTCGGGCGCGCCGCCCTTTGACCAGAGTTTCAGCTTGTCAGCCCATTCCTTCAGGCCCGCCTCGGGATAACAATGCGGATTGCCATCCTCGCCCTTCTGAAGGCGGGCATAGACAAAATCGCCGGTGACGTCGGCGATCATCGGGTATTCGGGATGATCGGCGCAGACGATCGTCGCGCCATATTTGCGGGCGAGCGCCACGAATTCCGGGTCAAGGAAAGAAGGGTGGCGGACTTCGATCGCATGTTGGAGGGCAAGGCCGTCCCGCTCTTTCGGCAGAAGCTTGAGGAAATCCTCGAAATCCTCCGCCTCGAATTTTTTGGTCGGCATGAACTGCCACAGGATCGGCCCGAGCCTGTCGCCAAGCTCGGTGATGCCCTGG
>NZ_DEPM01000093.1:35807-42451 GCF_002358775.1 Martelella sp. UBA3392 | reverse complement strand
CGACGCAGGCGTTCAAAATCGCCCGGCCCTGAAAGGGTGCGGCTGGAATGGCCCCCGTGGGCGTCAAAATCCTCGCGCGATGCTCAAGCATCGCTCTGCGGTATTTTCCTACTCGGATGGCCATTGCAGCGCGCATCATATGGGTCCTAATCATCGGTCCTTGGTATTAGATAAGCTTTCGGGAGACATGATGCGCTGAGGGCGCAACCGGCAATAAATACCGGACAAAACCCGCCGCCCCTTGCTCGTTTAGAATTGAATGTCTAAATGTTTGCAAGGAAAAAACGGGAGTCCTTCATGATCGCGCTGTTCGAGACGATTTACTACGCACTTGAAATCTATAAGTGGGTGATCATCGCCAGCGCCATCTTCTCCTGGCTCTACGCTTTCAACATCATCAATGCGCACAGCCCGTTCATCAACTCGATCGGGCGCGGGCTCTACGCGGTCACCGAGCCGGTCTATCGGCCAATCCGCAATTTCCTGCCCAATCTCGGCGGGATCGACATCTCGCCGGTGATCGTGCTGTTGATCGTGTTCTTCCTGCAGCGCCTGATCCTCACCGGCGTCATGCCGCGGCTCTACTGAGCGCGCCCGCCGCAATGCAGAATTGATCCGCTCACCCGGCCTTGAAGTGCTTGGAGAGCTTCAGTCCCTGCGCCTGATAGTTTGAGCCGAGGCCCGCGCCATAAAGGGTCTCGGGCATTTCCAGCATGTTCTCGTAGATCAGCCGGCCGACGATCTGGCCGTGTTCGAGAATGAACGGCACCTCGTGGCTGCGCACTTCCAGCACCGCCCGCGCACCCCCGCCGCCGGCGCCCGCATGGCCGAAACCGGGATCGAAAAAGCCGGCGTAATGCACCCGGAACTCGCCCACCAGCGGATCGAACGGCGTCATCTCGGCGGCACAGAGCGGCGGCACGTGCACCGCCTCGCGCGAGACCAGAATGTAGAACTCGTCAGGATCGAGGATCAGTTCGCCCTTGCCGCGGCCTTGGATCGGTTCCCAGAAATCGAGCACGTCGTAACCGGCCTTGCGGTCGACATCGATCACGCCGGTATGGTGCTTGCCGCGATAGCCGACCAGCCCCTCGCCCGCCAGATCGATCGACAGCGCGATCCCGCCGCCGGAGACATTCGGCATCTCGCTCGCTACCAGCGTCTCGCGTTCGTGGAGCGCCAGAAGTGCGGACTCCGAGAGCACGGATTGTCCCGTTCGGAAACGGATCTGCGACAGCCGCGATCCCTGACGGACGATTATTGGAAAGGTGCGCGGCGAGATCTCGAGATAGAGCGGGCCTTCGTAGCCGGCCGGGATGATGTCGAATTCCTGGGCGTAATCGGAAATCACCCGCGTGAAGATATCGAGGCGGCCGGTGGAGCTTTTCGGATTGGTCGAGGCCGACAGCCCGTCCTTAAGCTTCAGCGCCTCCATCAGTTCGACGATATAGACGCAGCCGGTCTCCAGCACCGCGCCCTCGGTAATGTCGATCTCATGCATGCTGAGGCGCGAAAGCTTGTCCCCGACCTTGTGGCCGGGCCCCGGCAGGAAGCTTGCGCGGACGCGATAGGCCTTCGCGCCGAGCCGCAGATCGAGGCTTGCGGGCTGGATCTGGTCGTGATCGCGCGGCGCGGCCGCAATCAGATTACCGTTATCAAACAGGCTGGCGATCGCGCGATCTGCCAGAATTCCGGGCTTTTGTGACATGTTTTGCTCCTGTCGGGCGACAAAACCAAGCTTTCAGAATTGACGCAAGCGCTTATAGGGATTATGCCGCCTTTATACCCGTGGTGATTTGGCCGGTCGGCTTGCAGCCACGTTAAACAACTAGCTAAAAGGCCGGGTGAACCGGTCCCGCGCGACCGGTTTTTTTGTTTGGAGAAATATGATGAAAAAGTCCTGGCGTCCTCAGACCAAGCTCGTTCACGGCGGCAGCCTCCGTTCGCAGTATGGCGAAATGTCGGAGGGCATCTTCCTCACCCAGGGCTTTCTCTATGAGAATTCCGCCGCCGCCGAGGCCCGTTTCAAGGGCGAGGAGGAAGGCTTCATCTACGCCCGCTACGGCAGCCCGACCAATGCGATGTTCGAGCAACGCATGTGCGCGCTGGAAGGCGCGGAGGATGCCCGCGCCACCGCCTCCGGCATGGCCGCCGTTTCCGCAGCGATCCTCTGCCAGTTGAAGGCCGGCGACCATATCGTCGCGGCCCGCGCGCTGTTCGGCTCCTGCCGCTGGGTGGTCGAAACGCTGGCCCCGAAATACGGCATCGAATGCACGCTGGTCGATGGCCGCGATCTTGCCAACTGGGAAGCCGCGATCCGGCCCAACACAAAGCTATTCTTCCTCGAAAGCCCGACCAATCCGACGCTGGAAGTTGTCGATATCGCCGGCGTCGCCGCCCTTGCAAAACAGGCCGGCGCGCGCACCGTGGTCGACAATGTGTTCGCCACGGCGCTCTACCAGAAACCGCTGGAACTTGGCGCCGACATCGTGGTCTATTCCGCGACCAAGCATATTGATGGCCAGGGCCGGGTCCTTGGCGGCGTGGTGCTGTCGTCGAAGGAATGGATCGAGGAAGAGCTGCAGGATTATTTCCGCCATACCGGCCCCGCGCTCTCCCCGTTCAACGCTTGGCTGCTCTTGAAGGGGCTCGAAACCTTCCCGCTGCGCGTGCGCCAGCAGACCGAGACAGCGGGCCGGATCGCCGATTTCCTGGCCGACCAGAAACAGGTCGCGCGGGTCATCTATCCCGGCCGCGACGACCATCCCCAGGCCGATATCGTGAAGAAGCAGATGGCCGCCGGCTCCTCGCTGGTCGCCTTCGAGTTGAAGGGCGG
The DNA here is from genome assembly GCF_002358775.1 of Martelella sp. UBA3392. Lineage (NCBI taxonomy): Bacteria > Pseudomonadati > Pseudomonadota > Alphaproteobacteria > Hyphomicrobiales > Aurantimonadaceae > Martelella > Martelella sp. UBA3392. Next base: position 39,615 of record NZ_DEPM01000093.1, on the reverse strand, counting down.
CAAGGACGCGGCCTTCGCGCTGCAGGACAAGCTCGACATCGTCTCGATCTCCAACAATCTCGGCGATGCCAAGAGCCTGATCACCCATCCGGCGACCACGACGCACAAGAACCTCGCGGAGGAAGCCCGCCTCGAACTCGGCATCACCGGCGGCACCATCCGGTTCTCGGCCGGCATCGAGGACACCGACGACCTGATCGAGGATTTCGCCCAGGCCCTTGCGAAATTGCCGGTCTGAGCCACATTGGCCTCACGGGCGGCCAGAGCATCGGGCGAAAAGTAGGTCCCGGTTTTTCGATGCCCCGATGCGTTAAGACAAAGAGCTGGATCATCGGGCGGTTCAGATTGACCGCCCAATGATCCAAGCCGGTCGGGGCTTGCAGGGAGAACCAGTGCACTACAGGGCGATCACCCACGAGATCGAGGTCAGCGTCAGGCCAAGCTTCCTGGAAAGCCATTCCATGCCGGAGGACGAGCATTTCGTCTGGGCCTATGAGATCGAGATCGCCAATCACCGCAGAGACCGGATCGAGATCGTCTCGCGCCACTGGACGATTACCAATGCCAGCGGCATTGTCGAAACCGTGTCGGGCGACGGCATCGCCGGAAAGCACCCCGTGATCGCGCCGGAAGAGCGCTACAGCTACCAATCCGCCGCACCGCTCGACACGCCCTCCGGCATCATGGTCGGCCACTACGTCGCCAGAACCGCCGACAATCGCCTCCTCAAGATCGACATCCCCGCCTTCTCGCTGGATTCGCCCTATGACGCCGGAAGCCGGCATTGATTTCCGGGCCAGAGAAAGTGACGTAAAAGCCGCCCGTCGATGACAACGGGCGGCTGAGGCAGGTCGACAGGATTACTCCCGCGTCATCGCGTCCTCGATGTCGTCGCCGTCATATTCCTGGCGTTCGATTTCGTGCTGCTCGTGGCGGAAGCGCTCGAAGACCTCCTGTGAGACGCGGCCGCGGACGGCCATCAGGAAAATCACCACGGCAAACAGGCCGACCAGCACGGAATCGAGCGGGTGGGGGATGACGCCGAGACCGCCGCCATAGCCGCCGAGATAGGAGATCACGGCGATGCCGGCCATGTAGATTCCGAACCAGACCGCGCTCTTCGGCTCCAGATCCTCCCGGCCGATCACCGCGAAGCGCAGCAGGAACAGCACCGCGCCGACGGCAAGCAGTGCCAGCAAGAGCCAGATCGTGCTCCAGCCGGACCAGAAGATCATCAGGCTGGCGATCACGAAGGCGACGGCGCCGATGAAGCCCGCGGCGGGCACCACGAACGGCCGGCGCGCATTGGGCGCGAGATAGCGGAAGGCGACCATGGAAACCGGACCGGCGATGAACGACAGCACCACCGCCGCGCTGTTCAGCGCGAGAATCTGCTGGAACGGCAGCACGATCAGCATGAACAGCGCCACCACATAGTTCAGGATCAGCGCCCAGAGCGGCACGCCAAATTCGTTGAGCTTGGCGAACAGGCGCGGGAACACGCCATTGTTCGACATCGCCAGCGCCAGACGCGCATTCGAGCTGACCGAGACGAGGCCGCTGCCGGCGGGCGAGATCACGGCGGCGACATTCAGCATGCTGAGAAGCCACAACACCCCGATCGAGGTTGCCAGCGCGCCAAGCGGTCCGAGTTCATGGGTCGCCTCGATCGTCTGCCAGCCGCCCGCAAGCGATGCCGGGTCGATGGCGCCGACGAAGGCGATCTGCAGGCCAACATAGATCGCAAGGCAGATCAGCACCGACAGGATCAGCGCCAGCGGAATCACCCGCTGGGTATTGCGCACCTCGCCCGCAAGGTCGATTGCGTGGCGGAAGCCGATGAAGGCGAAGACGACCCCGCCGGTGGAGACGGCGGCGAAAATGCCGGGAACGCCGAACGGCGCGAAACCGCCGGCGGATGTGAAATTCGAGGGCTCGAACCGGGCCGCGACGATGACCACGATGAACACCACCGGCACGAACAGCTTGAACCACGTCATCGCGGTGTTGATGCGGGCGAACCACGCCACCCCGAAGACGTTGATAACGGTGAGCACCGCGAGGAATACGGCGGCGGCGAGATAGCCGGAAACGGTCAGGCCGCCGGCGCTGTTGGTCAGCCACGGCAGATAGGAAGAGGCATAGCCGAGCGAGGCCTTCACCTCGATCGGTGCGGTGGTGCAATAGCCGACCCAGGCGCTCCAGCCCATGGCGAGCGCCAGCAACCGGCCGTGGGAGAACTGCGGAATGCGGGCGATGCCGCCGGCGATCGGAAACAGCGTGGAATTCTCGGCATAGGTAAGCGCGATCAGAAGCATCGCCACCGCGCCGATCAGCCAGGCTATGATCGAGGCGGGCCCCGCAAGCTGCGCCGTATCAAGCGGGGCAAACAGCCAGCCGGAACCCAGTACACCGCCGACCGCGACAAATGTCAGTCCGATCAGCCCGATTTCGCGTCGCATCGCCATAGAAAATCCCCCTTAGCTCAATGCGCTTCAACGAGTGCAGCCGACCACCCCTGCTGGCTTACTACAGTGAATATGCAATACTCGGCTTCAATTATTTGAACGGGCGCGAAACCGAGTCAATCGGTTTCGCGCCCTACGTTTAAATTCGTCGGCATTGCGTCCAAATTGCAACCGGAACCGATCAGACGGCGGCCTTACCGAACGGACCGGCAGGTTCAGCCGGCGCTGGCGCGCATCCGCACCAGATCGGCCGTGGGGCGGAAACTGTCCGGGCTCGCCGCACGCCACCAGTCGGCGTAGAGCGTCGAATCGGGGTCGTCCACCAGCACGCCTTCCGGCAGGAAGGTATGCAGCTTGTCGAGCGGCACGGCGTCATGCGAGCCGAGACGGTGCATGATGTGGTGCGGCTGCAGGTCCTGCGGATGGGCATAGCCGCAGGCGGCAACGATTTCCGAGAGCGCCTCGACGGTCTTCTTGTGGAACCGGGCGGCGTTGGCGCCCTGCTCTTCCGGCACAAGCGCGCGCTGACGCCACTTGTCCTGGGTGGTGACGCCGGTGGGACAGGTGCCGGTGTGACAGCGCTGCGCCTGGATGCAGCCGACCGACATCATGAAGGCGCGGGCCGCATTGCACCAGTCGGCGCCAAGCGCGAGGTTGTGCGCAAGCCCCATGCCGGAGAACACCTTGCCGCTGGCGGCAAGGCGGACATGCTTCTTCACGCCCGCGCCGACAAGCGCGTTGCGCATGATGATCAGCCCGTCCCAGAGCGGCATGCCGACCCAGTCGGCAAGTTCCAACGGAGCAGCACCCGTGCCGCCCTCGGCGCCGTCGATCACGATGAAATCGGGATAAATGCCGGTCGAAAGCATCGCCTTCACCAGCGCGAAGGGCTCATGCGGCTGGCCGACACAGAACTTGATGCCGACGGGCTTGCCGCCGGAAAGATCACGCATTTTGGCCGCGAATTCCAGCATCTCCACAGGCGTCGAAAATGCAGAGTGGCCGCGCGGCGACAGACAGTTCTGGTAGACTGGTACGCCGCGCACCTCGGCGATCTCGGGCGTGACCTTGGAGCCGAGCAGCATGCCGCCATGGCCGGGCTTGGCGCCCTGGCTGACCTTGATCTCGGTCATCTTGACGGCGTCATTGGCGGCTTTGTCGCGAAACTTCTCGGGATCGAAATGACCGTCCTTGTCGCGCGCGCCGAAATAGCCGGAGCCGATTTCCCAGACCACGTCGCCGCCATGTTCGAGATGGTAGCGGCTGAGCCCGCCCTCGCCGGTGTCCTGGTAGAACCCGCCGGTCTTCGCGCCGATATTCATCGCGCGCACGGCATTGGC